>JACCSI010000669.1 GCA_013813075.1 Acidobacteriota bacterium
CAGAAGGACTGGCGCAAAATCGATCTTATTTTCCCGGACAAGAAATGAAGCCACGTCCTGCTCTCTTCGTGGTCTTTCTCATCGCCGTACTCCATGCGGTGTACGGCGGCAGCGTCCAGGCGCAGCGGTTTGGCCGTGACGTCACGCTCAACGGTGGCAAGTCGCTGCTCTACATCGGGACCTACGCCGGAAACGTCCAGATCTTCGACGAAGCGACCGAAAAGCAGGTCGGCGAAATCAAGCTGCAGACCGGCATCCCGCGCTCGCTGATTCTCTCGTTTGATAGGAAGAAATTCTACGTGCTCGACTCGACGCTGGAAAAGGTCGAGACCGTGGACATCGCGTCGCGCAAGACCTTGGATACGTTTACGCTGAGTGCTGGACCGACGCGCACGCGCATCCGCAGTATGCAAGTCGATCCGCTCGACCGGTTCATGATCCTGCTGTCGCGTGGCGCCACCAAGAAGTCCGATCGCTGGGAGATTGGCGAAGTCGCGCTGCAGCTCTACGACCTGAAGCAGAAGAAGATCACCCGTGACATCCCCTGGCCGGGCGGCGAAGCGCGCGAGAACGTCAACATCCGATTCTCTCCGGACGGCAAGCTGCTGTATTTTTTCGGCGACGATATTTTGATTATCGAGACCGAGAATTTCACCGAGGTCGACACCTGGCAGATGAGCCGGCCGCTGGAACAGGGCCTCGGCCGTGTCAGTTTTGGCGCCGTGGATGACATCAACGACGAACCCGGGTTCTTCACCGGCCTCTTCACCATGCAGGACCCGGTGCAGAACCGTCGCATCATGGGGATCGGCCGCGTCAACCTGGTGGGCAAGTCGGTTGACTTTCATCCAATCGGTCCGTCAGAAGGCGTCGGGTTCGCGATGGCGCCCGATCGCACCCGCGCCTACGGCCTGCTGCAGCAGATAGGTCGTTACGAGTTCTGGGCGTTCGATCTCAAAACGAAAAAACTGCTCAACCGGATGGAGTTTGCCGGCCGCCCGCGCATGGCGCTGCGGGTGTCGTCGAACGGCCGGCTCCTCTATGTGTTTCAGGCGGGCGCCACGATCGACGTCTACGACGCCGCCACTTACCAGTACCTCCGCACCATCGAGATGACCGCTGACCAGACGACCAATCTCTTTGTGCTCCCGCGAGGCAACCCGTGAACTACTTCGGCCCGTCTAACGTAGACAACTGAGATCTACAGGGGGGCCAATGTCTTTCTTGAAAAAACTGTTCGGCGGCAAGTCCAGTGAACCGGTCCAGCGCACCCGCGTGTGCGTCGAGTGCGGCATGCCGGTAGCCGATCACAAAGAGTGGTGCTCGATTCTGCGCGGCCAGCGCGAACTCGAACTGCGCGCCGCCCAGAAATAGCGTCGCCGAACCAGCGGGTCTTCACTTCCGCCGATACATTCTTACCTACAATGGGGCGGTGGACGTTGAGCTCCGCCGCGCTTTTGCGTACCTGACGCCGTACTGGCGCCGGCTGTCTCTCGTCTTCGCGATCAGCCTTGTCAGTACGGGCACCACACTTGCCGTTCCGTACCTCACCAAAGATCTGATTGACACGGCGCTCGTCGGCCGAGACATGGCCGCGCTGCGCCGTATCGTCATCTGGTTTGCCGCGCTCGGCGTCTTCGGCTTCCTGCTCAACGTGGTCAGTGGCCTGCGTTACACGCGCGTGTCTGCAGAAATTCTTTTCGACATGCGGCTCGCGCTCTACGAGCATCTGCAGCGGCTGTCGCCCCGCTTTTACGCCCGGACGCGGCTCGGCGACATCATCGCGCGCATCAATGGCGATATTGGCGAGATACAGCGCGTCGCCGCTGAGGCTGCGCTCGCCTGGGTCGGCAACGTGCTCTTCCTCATTGGCAGTCTGGCGATGATGTTCTGGCTCGATTGGCGGCTGTCGCTGACCGCCGTGGCCGCGATGCCGGTGAGCCTGTGGGCGCTGGTCCACTATCGCCGCCGGCTCGAGAGCCAGGTCGCCCAGCTACGGCAGCGCAGTGCGGACCTCGGCAGCTTCCTGATCGAAACCCTGCAGGCCAACACGCTGATCGTGTCATCGAACGCGCAAGGGCGCGAGACGTCGCGTTTCCGGCGTCTGAACGACGCATTCATCGACGCGGTCATGGGGATGCAGCGCATCACCTACTTTGCGGGCGGGCTCCCGGCGATGCTCCTCTCGGTGAGCGCTGCGGTCGTGTTTCTGTATGGCGGCTCCCGTGTCATCGACGGGACGCTGACGCTCGGCACATTCGGTGCGTTTCTCGCCTACCAGATGCGCGTCTTCGCGCCGGCGCAGGCGTTGATGGGGCTGTATGCGAGTCTCGCGACCGCACGGGTGTCATGGCGTCGTGTGCTGGAAATTCTCGATGCGCGGGTCGACGTCCAGGACGACGCGTCGGCCGCACCGCTGGGGCCGGTGC
>JACCSI010000754.1 GCA_013813075.1 Acidobacteriota bacterium
GGGCTGGAGATTCGCACCGCTTGGCGCACTCCCGGCCGTGTGGATCGCGCTCTCGATCGCGGCGCGCGGAACTGGCCGCCGTGCATAGTCCCGCACCGTTCGCCGCCTGGCCATGGCATCGTAGAAGGCCTGCGCGCGACGCACGACTTCGTTTTCCTCCACCGCTACGAACGACAAGGGCTTGAGATGACTCACTCGCGGCCGCGATCCTTGTACAGCTGCTTCAGCGATTTGCCAATCGTTTTCGAACGCCGTTTGTCCTGGATCTGCGCACGGACATCGCGCTTCGCATCAAACAGCCGCATTTCCTCCTGCAACTTGCCATAGCTGGCGAGCCTGTCCACCGTCAATGTCCCTTCCGCCATCGCTGCCTTCACGGCGCACCGCGGTTCGTTCTCGTGGCGGCAGTCAGTGAAGTGGCACGCGGCGCCAAGCACCTCGATATCGTCGAACGTGTCCTTGGCGCCCTCGGCGACATCCCATAGCTGCAGTTCGCGCATGCCGGGTGTGTCGATCAGGAGTCCACGGCCCGGCAGCACAATCAGCTGTCGATGGCGGGTCGTGTGCCGGCCCCGCGAGTCGCTCTCCCGCACCGCCGCCGTCTTGAGCACCGGCGTGCCGGCAAGCGCGTTGATCATGGTCGATTTACCCGCCCCGGAAGAGCCGAGGAGCGCGCCTGTCCGCCCGAATCCCAGGTACTGCTCGACGATGGAGACGTCCGGCTGAATAATGTCGTGCGCGGCTGTCTCGCGCGCGATTGCAACGGTGGCGTGCACGGGAACACCTGGCGCCATCGTCTCGATCTCGGCGACGCGCGCGGAGACATGGTCTGCGAGGTCGGCCTTGGTCAGCAGGACGATGGGACGCGCACCACTTTCGTAGGAGGTGAGAAGGTAACGCTCGAGGCGGCGAGGATTGAAGTCGCGATCCAGACCCATCACCAGGAACACGGTGTCGATGTTGGCGGCGACGACCTGCTCCTCAGTAAGTTCGCCCGCCACCTTGCGCGAGAACTTGCTGCGCCGCGGCAGAATGGCTTCTATCGTGCCGGCGGGCTCGCTCGCGGTTGGCTTGAGTGCGACCCAGTCGCCGACGGCGGCCAGTTCGTGACGCCCGACCGCCTGGTGCCGGAGACGCCCGGAGACCTGCGCCTGCACTTCGCCGTCGGCGGTAAAGACCCGATAGATGTGGTTGAACTCGATGCCGACCCGGGCCGGGATCAGGCCGGCGCGCTCGTGTTCGGCGAACGCACTCGCCCAGCGCTCGTCCCAGCCCAGCTCGTTCAGGTCGATCATCAGGCAATCACCACACGCGTCAGGCGTTCAGCCGGTCGAGAAAATGGCCGGCCACGGTGACGAACGACTCGTCCCACACGTGGCCCCCCTCGAACACGTGCACCGCCGGCGTGACGCCAGCCGCGCCCAGCAGCGCCAAATCGGCCGCTGCTTTCGCCTCGGTATACCAGTGATCTGTGGTGCCCCGTCCGATCAGCAGCGGCGGCAGCGAGTCCAGATGCGGGACAACATCAGGCGGGACATCACCGGCCAGCATGATGCCACCGCAACAGGGCCCTGCCAACGCCGCCGCGCGATACGCCATCGCAACGCCCTGCGAAAAGCCCGCGTACACGAGCGCCGGCACGGTGGGATGTGTCGCGCGGACTTCGGTCACCACCGATTTGACGTACGCGACGTTGTCCGCAATCGCTAGATCGCGATCCTCCCGCGTCATCCAGTTGGCGACGATGTTCCCGGCCTTGGTGTAAAAACGATTGAGCCCCTGCACACTGACGAGCAGCCAGGCTCGTGTGCCGCGAATGCGCACCAGTGCCTGCATCATCTGCTCGGCCCCTTCCGCGTAGCCGTGAAAACCGACGAGCACAGGAAACGGCCCCGCTCGTTCCGGGCAATCGACGAGGTAACGGCCGTGGGTCCTCGTTTCGATTTGATGCGCGGTCATGTGGGGTCAGGTCGAGAAACGAGACTGGAGGCTCGTTCTGAGCGCTTACTATTACGCCCCACGGTCATCGCAGCACGTCGAACATGCGGCTGAACTTGACGATCAGGCTGCGGTCGGTGCGTTCCGGGCGCTCAAGCAGATCGTAGAGTCCGCGCGTGTCGGTGTAGACGATAAACAGGCCGGTGTTGGCCGCCTGCAGCCACCCGAAGCGAAAGTTCATCGACCACAGATCCGCACGGTCGTTGTATTGGACCAGCCCCTGCACAAACGTGCGTGGGTTGAAGGAATACGACACGCGGCTGCGCACAAGGTTGGTGATGAAACTTCCCACCGGCAGGTCAACATCGTTGCGCTGATATGACACTTCCGCGCTGAGGGCTTCGCCGAGCCGCATGCGCAGGGTGGGGTTGACGGTGACCCGGTCACCGCCAAAGAAGCCGCCGACGAAGGTCTGCACATTGACGCTGACCGGCGCACCCTGGTTGGTCATCAACACCACCTGCGCTTCCTTGTGTTCGTAGGTGCCGGGCGGCACGAAGATACCCGGATAAATTTCGAAGGGCGTACGCACACCTTCAAGTGTCATGTTCATCCCGGTGTGCACTTCGTAGGCATTGCGGAACTGCCAATGGTTGTCGATGTGCACGTAACCCGTTTCTTGAAAGCCGTCGTGCCCCCAGAAGCTGCGGTATGTCGCGTGCGGTCGCATTTCCTGGATGTTGAGAAAATCGGACGGCCGCCAGCGCGTGTTGAGGCGAATGTCCGGCTTTCGGTAACCACGGCGGCTGAGAAACCCGACCTGCGGGTTGAACCCGTCGCCGACCTCCTGATACCCCATCTCCAGATCGAATCGGGAAACGTTGGTACGCGACCGCACATTGAACGCGTAGTCGTCGTCCGTGATGCCCGGCGTATCCGTGCGCGCGACAAAGCTCGAGAGGACGGTGTTCTGTCCGACGCCCCACTTGCCATCCAGCGCGTACGTGCGATTGTGGTCGTTCTTCATCGCCAGACCACCCGTGCCGTCCCGGTTGACGAACATGCCGCCAATCGACGATCGGTTCGGAAAGTCGCGGCTGATGCGCATGACGCTGAAGTTGTTGCTCGGGAGCCGGTCCCGATAGTCGTCGGTCTGCATGTTCAGCAGGCCGATGTTGTAGGGGCCCGCCTTGCCCGAGACGCGGCCGCCGCCAATGATCGGTATCGACTCGCCGCCCGCACCGATGCCGATGCGCCGGCTGAAGAACAAGTCAATCTCGCCCGGGTTTCCAACCGAGAAGAAGCCGGCGTTCTCGAGAAAGAAGGGCCGTTTTTCCGGGAAGAACAGGCTGAATCGATCGAGGTTGACCTGCTGGTCGTCCACCTCGACTTGGGCGAAGTCGGTGTTGATGGTGGCGTCGAGCGTCAGGCTGGGCGTCAACGTGTACTTGAAGTCTGCGCCGACATCGCCGAGTGTCGTGGCATTCACCGGTCGAGCCCCGGATTCGACGACGCTGCCCAGCACGTACGGCGTCGCGCGGAAACTGCGAATGGTCGGTGTTTGAATGCCGGAAACCGTTCCGGCGAGCGACAGGCGATACAGATTGTACTGGCGCGGAATCGGCGCCCAATACGACCGCTCGTTACGGCGACGGATGTTCCGCTGAAAATTCATCCCCCACGTCTGATTGGCGCCCGACGGGAAGCGCAGGGTCCGAAACGGAATCGCAAACTCGGCGGTCCAGCCTCGCTCGTCGATCCGGGTGCGGACTTCCCACGCGGCGTCCCAATTGAGGTTGAAGCCGCCGCCCGAACCGGTCTGTTGATTGCCGCTCAGACCGCCCCCTCCCTGGCCCTCGTTGGTGACCTGGCCGTCGTATTCGATCGCGGCCGGATTGGTCCCGAAGACGAACCCGTTTTGACGGTCGCGGTAGGTGTCGAAAATCAACCGGAAACTGTCGGTTTCGTCGAGACCGGCATCGCGCCGCGAATCTGAGACGATAATCGCCGAGGGATCCCGGTCGTAGCAGACGACGCCAATGTAAAGAGTGTCGCGCGTGAAGACAATGCGCACCTCGGTGTTTTCGGACGCGAGCTGACCCTCGTCCGGCTGCTCCTGGAGAAAGCCGCTGATGACGGGCGCACTCTTCCACGCCGAATCGCCGAGCACGTCGCCGTCGAGCGTCGGCGCTTCAGTGACGGCGACGGCCGTGGCGTTTGACTGCGCCCAGGCAGGCGCGGAGACGAGCAACACGGCGAGCGCACACAGGATTTTCATCGACAGAGTATTTTACTGCGATGAACCCTGTCGTCTTCCGCGTTCCTGGCGCGGCTGAGATCACCCATGCGGCGACTCTGTTTCGAGCCGATGCCGACGCGTCGCGCGGTGTGATGTTCGTCATGGCGCACGGCGCCGGCGCGGGACAATCGCATCCCTTCATGGTGCGGTACGCGAGTGGGCTCGCGGATCGCGGCATTCACGTCGTCACCTTCAACTTCCCTTATATCGACTCGGGGCGACGCGCTCCCGACCGTGCGCCGGTGCTGGAGGACGTCTTCCGGCGGGTTGTCGTGGCCGCCGCGATCCTTCCGGATGTGCAGGCGTGCCGGTTATTCATCGGTGGGAAGTCGATGGGGGGTCGGATCGCAACGCATCTGGCGGCCTCACCGGAGGCATGGCCAGAGAGCGCCCCATCGCTCGGTGGCGTCATCGTCTTTGGTTACCCGCTGAATCCGCCGGGAGGGCCATCGAAACGTTCACCGGATCGCACGTCCCATCTGGGCCGTATCGTAGCGCCGCTACTCGTCGTCCAGGGCACACGCGATCAGTTCGGCGGGCCCGAGTTGATACAGGCGGCCCTTCAGGGCGAGACGCCCCCAGCACCAGCGGCGACGCCGCAGCGCCACCGCCGCCACGTCCTTTCGATTGCAGGCGGCGACCACTCATTGGCCGCGAAGTTCGATCAGACCGTCTTCGATGCGGTCGTGGACTTCGTGTCCGCCACGTAAGGCTGATGCAACTTAACCGGCGTCACGGCCTTGCGCAGGCGCAGGTTGATCATCTCGACGAAGAGTGAGAACCCCATGGCGAAGTAGACGTAGCCCTTGGGGATGTGCATGCCGAACCCGTCGCCAATCAGTGACAGACCAATCAGCAGCAGGAAGGACAGCGCCAGCACCTTGACCGTTGGATGGCGGTTGACGAAGCTGCTGATGCTTTCCGCCGCAAACATCATGATGCCGACCGCGACGACGACGGCCGTCACCATGATCGAAAGGTCGTCGGCCATCCCCACTGCCGTGATCACGGAGTCGAGCGAAAACACGATGTCGAGCAGCATGATCTG
>JACCSI010000757.1 GCA_013813075.1 Acidobacteriota bacterium
GCGGTATCGTGACGCCGGGGCTGAGACGCCCGGTGGCGCTCAGGAAGTGGCTGCCGCGGTTGAACATCGCCGGGTCGAGTGTCAGAGGGATCCAGAACGCACGCGAGCCCGATGGAAATTCGAGGCCGTCGGAAGCACACCCACGATTGCCGTCAGGACGCCGTCAATGGTCACGGTCTGGCCCACAGCGTCCGGCCGGCCGGCAAACTCCGAACGCCAGAAATCGGCACCGAGGACGACGACATGGGGCGCCCCCGGCGCGCTGTCGGCCGGCGTCAACGCGCGCCCAAGCACTGGCTGCACCCTCAACATCTGGAACAACGCCGTCACCGACGAATGCGGCGCTGGTGCCGGTGTGTGCGGCCAATGCTTCGAAGGCACGTTGTCGGTCGCGCAGGTCCACGTAATCCGGCGTCGACAGTGGAAACTCGTGGCGGTCGTTCTCGGGTTGAGCGTTCCACACCGATACCAGCCGGTCGGGCTCGTCGAAGGGCAGGGGGCTGGAGCACCACCCGCTGCAAGAGATTGCCGATGACCAAGGTCGGTGTGGAATGCCTCAGGCGTGAGCGGAAGAAATGGCGCCGGGTGACGACTCACGGTCATATGGCGTCCGACGAGATGTCGCGTCGCGCCATAGTGTCAAGGCGGCGTCCGCATTTTAGTGGGACCTGACCGGGGACAGAATCCCAGTACGGATGGAGTTGCTAGCGGGGAGGGAGGTCGAGCCCGGCGCGCCTGGCGAGCGCCCTGCCCTCAACGCGCGCCTCGGCAACGATCGCAGGCAGGTCGGCGTTGAGGAGGCGGAAGTCGTCGACGATGACGTCCCCATCGATGATCGTCGCGCGCACGTCGGTGGGGCGTGCCGCATAAACGACCGCGGAGATGGGGTCCGGCGCGGTGGCCAGGTGAGGTCGGTCGCGATCGATCAAGATGAGGTCCGCGCGTTTGCCTACCTCGATCGATCCAATTTCGTCGGCCATGCCCAGTGCCCGCGCGCCTTCCCGCGTCGCCATCGACAGCGCGTCGCGCGCCGTGAGCGTGCCGGCCCCCCGCGTAATGGCCTGCAGACCGACGGCGAGACGCATCTCCTTGAACATGTCGAGCTCGTTGTTGCACGCACCACCATCCGCACCCAACGACACAGAAATTCCGCGCCGTCGCATGTCGGCCACCGGGGCGATACCAGACCCGAGTTTCAGGTTGGAGCCCGGGCAGTGCAGCACCTTGGCGTCATGCTGCGCGAGCAAATCTTGCTCCGCCTCGTCGACCCAGACGCAATGCGCCACGCACAGGTGCGGCGACGCGATGCCGACCTGGTCAAGGTATGCCACGTTGGCGTATCCCGTGCGCGAGCGGACGAGTGCAACCTCGTCACGATGTTCCGACGCATGCGTGTGCACGAGCATTCCACGCTCTTTCGCAAGCGCGCCCACGGCCTCTAACAGGTCTCGCGAACAGGACACGGCAAAGCGCGGAGCGAATGCGGCGCGGAGCCGACTGTTGTCGCGGCCATTCCACCGCGCGGCGAGCGCGAGGCTTTCGTCAATCGAGCGCGAGGTGTCTTCGATCAGACGCGCCGGCACCGCACCGTCGGCGTCCATCATGCACTTCCCAACGACCGCGCGCAGGCCCAGCGGCGCGAGTGCCTCGAATACTGCATCCGTGTCGTGCACCGTCTCCATCGTCAGCACCGTCGTCGTGCCGCCGAGCAACAGTTCCGCCGCGGCAAGCCGCGCCGCCGCCGCGAGTGACGCGGCAGTGTGTGCGGCCTCCATCGGCCAGATGCGCTGCTTCAGCCAGTCGAGCAATGCGAGGTCGTCGGCATAGCCGCGAAACAGGGTCTGACAGAGATGAACGTGGGTCTGGATAAACCCCGGCAACAGGATGTCGCCCGCGGCGTTGATGACGCGTTCAGCGGTGACGTCACCAACGTCGCCAACGGCAACAATTCGCCCGCCCTGGACAAGGACATCGCCGGACAGCACGTCCAGCGCATCGTTCATCGTCACGACGGTGGCGTGGCGAATCAGGAGAGACAAATCACGTGCCCGAGATGGCTGTCATCCTCGGCATCCAGCGGAGAGAGGCGTGCGATATCGTGTCCGCTTTTCCGCGGCGCACGGCAATCAACTCCGCAACGATCGACACCGCAATCTCCTGCGGCGTGACGGCGCCGATGTCGAGGCCGATCGGCGCGTGCACACGCTCGAGCTGTTCGATCGTGACGGCTCCGTCCTCGGCGAGCACGTCGTAGAGTCGTTTCACCTTGGCGCGGCTGCCAATGAGTCCCAGGTAGCGCAATCGTCTCGGCGCCAGGGCGCGCAAGGCGTCGAGGTCGTGGCGATGACCGCGCGTCACGACGACGGCGTAGGAAGACGTGGGAAGCACGGTGTTGGCCAGCCAGGTCGGAATATCGTCCACGACGATCTCCCCGGCGTTGGGAAAGCGGTCGCGGTTGGCGAACTTCTCACGATCGTCAACCACGTGCACGCGGAAGCCGGCGTCGTGCGCGACACGCCCGACGTACTGGCCGACGTGTCCGGCGCCGAAGATGTACACCGCCGGAGAGGCTTCGATCGGCTCGATGAAGACCTCCATCTGTCCGCCGCAGATCAGACCGGACTCCGCCGCAAAATCATCTGCGAGTTCGTACTTGACCGTCACGGCCTTGCGCGTGGTCAGCGCCTCTCTGGCCTTCCAGAGCGCTTCGTTTTCGTAACAGCCTCCGCCGATGGTGCCCAGCACACGTCCATCGGCATACACCAGCATCTTGGCGCCGACACGCTGTGGTGTCGACCCATTGGCGGCAACGATAGTGACGAGCGCGACTTCCTCGCCGTGCTTGAGCGCCTCGCCCAGCGCCGCGAATACTTCGTGGTTCACAGCAAAATTATACCGTCACGCCTGTCACGCCAGAGGCCGAGGGACGGAGATTGGGCAGAGAGGCGATCGAACGACTCATCGGCTCTCTGCGTCTCATGGTGCTGTGGCTTGTGCCTGTACGTCCCAGTCACCAGCGGTGCAGGTCGCAGTATTCGAGCGGCTCGGTGCCGGCGAGGAACGATTCGTTGGTCACTCGCGGACAGGTGGGAAGGGCGAGGCGGCCGGTGTCGCGATCGATCTCGAGAAAGCTGACCCCCTCGGGCGTCTCGAAGGCGACGTTCGCATGACCCGCAAGCGCCTTTTTCATGAAGTCGGTCCAAATCGGTAACGCCGCCTGCGTGCCGCTGAGTCCGAGCGGCGTGTTGTCATCGAATCCGACCCAGACGACAGCAAGCAGCTGCGGCGTGAAGCCGACGAACCAGGCGTCACGGAGGTCGTTGGTCGTGCCCGACTTGCCGGCGGCGTCGAGTGAAAATCCCGCGCCCCTGGCACTCGCACCCGTACCTTCGTTGAGGACGCTGCGCATCATGTGTGTCACCAGAAACGTCGTCTGTTCACGGGCCACGCGTGGTCCGTCCAGGACCCTGGGCGCCATGGCGTGATCGCCGCTGCGAATGCCGGCGATGCCACGCAGCGGCTTGACGACGCCGCCGTTGGCGAACAACGTGTACGCGGTGGCCACTTCCATCGGCGTCAGTTCGAAGACGCCCAGTGCGATAGAGGGGTAGCCCCGCAGGTCCGAGCGGCCGATCCGCGTCCTCCGCCATAGGTCGGCGACCTGGTCGAATCCGGTTTGCTCGGCCGCCTTGATGGTGGCGATGTTACGCGACAGCGCGAGCGCCCGTCGAAACGAGATGTAGCCGTCGTACTCCCCGTCGTAATTGCGCGGCGACCATTCCTGCCGGTCGTAAGTCCAGGTCGTTGGCTCGTCCCAAACCATGGATGCTGGCGTCAGGTCGGCGCGGCCTTCCTCGGCGGCGCGTTCGAAGGCGGCGAGATACACGAAGGGTTTGAAAGTCGACCCAGGCTGCCGCCGCGCCGCCAGCGCGCGATTGAACTGCGACTGGTTGTAGAAGCGGCCGCCGACCATGGCGAACACTTCACCGGTGCGCGGATCGATGACGACCATTGCCGCCTGTGCCGGGCCGGGTTGGCGGCGGCGCTTCGCGAGTGTCTGATCGATGCGTGCCAGGCCGGTCCGCACGGCGTCTTGCGCATAGCGCTGCAGGTTCAAGTCGAGGGTGGTGAAGATGTCGAGGGCGCCGGTCTGCTGGGTGACGCCCGGAAACTGTTGTTGCAGCTGCTCGCCCAGATAGTCGACGAAGTAGGGCGCCTCGTTATCCACCGCGCGTGTGACTACGGTAATGGGGTCGTGCTGTGCGCGCTCGGCCGCTTCCCGCGTGATGTAGTCGGCCTGCGCCATGGCGGACAACACCACATCGCGGCGTTCTTTCGACCGCTCGAGATTGACAAAAGGCGAATGCTGATACGGATTCTGAATAATTCCGGCAATGAGCGCTGCTTCCGACAGCGACAGATTGCTGACGTCCTTGCCGAAAAAGATGCGCGCGGCTTCCGCGACCCCGTGCAGGGCAAACGATCCGCGGTTGCCGAGGTACACGTCGTTGAGGTACAGCTCGAGAATTTCGGCCTTCGTCGCTTTGGTTTCGAGGATGAGTGCCATGAAAATTTCGAGGCCCTTGCGCCGATACGAGCCCCAGGTTCTTCCCCGCGTGCCCGATTGCAGTTCGGCGTTGAACTCGGCACTCAGAAAGAACATGCGCGAGAGCTGCTGGGTC
>JACCSI010000759.1 GCA_013813075.1 Acidobacteriota bacterium
CTGCCACCGGGCCGTTGCCGATTATCTTCAAGCGCACGCCGTACGGGATTGCCGGCGCGGCGGGCAACTTCAACGCCTATTACAGGGCGCTTGCCGACGAGGGCTACATCTTCGTGCACCAGGACATCCGTGGGAAGTTCGGGTCGGAAGGCACGTTCGTGATGCAGCGCCCGCCCCGTTCGGCAGGCGACACGACGTCGCTCGACGAGGGGACCGACACCTACGACACCATTGAGTGGCTGGTCAAGAACGTGCGCAACAACAACGGACGCGTCGGCATGCTCGGGGTGTCGTACGACGGCTGGACGACGATTATGGCGGCCCTGCAGCCGCACCCGGCACTGAAGGCGATTTCGCCGCAAGCCTCACCCGCCGACATGTGGCTGGGCGATGATTTTCATCACAATGGCGCGTTTCGCTTGAGCTACGCATTCGAATACGCCGCGATGATGGAAGCCGGCAAGGACGTGCAGCAGTTTCAATTCGATCGCTACGACACGTTCGATTGGTACCTCAGTCTCGGCTCGCTCGCCAACGTCAACGCCAAGTATCTTCACGGCAAGATTCCGACGTGGAACGACTACGTCGCCCATCCGGACTACGACGAGTTCTGGAAACGGCAAACCATGATTCCCCACCTCACCGCGGTAAAAGTGCCGACCTTGAACGTCGCCGGATGGTGGGACCAGGAAGACTTCTACGGGCCGGTGCGCATTTACTCCGCGCTCGAGCGCTTCGACACGCAAGGCCTCAACTATCTCGTCGTCGGGCCGTGGCGTCACGGCGGGTGGACGGGCGGGCGCGGTGATTCGCTCGGCGCCATTCCGTTCGGAAGCAACACCGCCGAATACTTCCGCGACCAGGTGCAGGCGCCGTTCTTTGCTCATTTCCTGAAAGACAAGGGGCCGTTCAGTCTGCCCGAAGCGCTGACGTTCGAGGCCGGTGCCAACGAGTGGCGTCGATGGGAACAGTGGCCCCCCAAGAGCCGCACCGAGATGCGGGCGTTGCACTTTGGTGCCAACGAGGTGCTGGCGCTCACACCCTCCGCGACGGCAGGCTTCGACGAGTACGTGTCCGACCCGGCCCACCCGGTGCCGTATCGTCATCGGCCGATTCAGCCGACGTATTTTGCGGGCGGCTCAAAGTGGGCGACGTGGCTGCTCGAGGACCAACGCTTCGTGGACGACCGTGCCGACGTGCTTAGCTGGGAAACGCCACCGCTCGAACAGGACCTCGCCATTGCCGGCGACGTCGTGGCGCATCTGTTTGCGTCAACGACCGGGAGCGACGCCGATTGGGTCGTGAAACTGATCGACGTGTATCCCGAAGAGCATCCGGCGAATTGGGACCTGGCGGGCTTTCAGCTGATGGTGTCGAACGAAGTGTTTCGCGGACGCTATCGCACCAGTTTCGAGAAACCCTCGCCGATTGAACCGGGCAAGGTACTCGAATACACGTGGAGCCTGCACACGCAGAACTACACCTTCAAGAAGGGACACCGCGTGATGGTGCAGGTGCAAAGCACATGGTTCCCGATCATCGATCGCAATCCGCAGACGTTCGTGCCGAACATCTTCGAAGCGCGGGAAGCCGACTTCAAAGCGGCGACGCATCGTATTTACCGGACGCCTGAATACCCGTCGCGGGTGGAGATAGCGGTGGTACGCTAAGCCGCTTAACACAGTTCACAGTTCACAGGGGGCGCGCCACGCCGCCCGCTGCGGAGAGGAAACCAGATATGACCGCTATCGCAGAACCGGACGTTGCACGCCGCGTCGTCGTTGCTACGGGCCAGCGGTTTTATGTGCAACTCGCCGCCGCGTGCGTGGCGGTCGCGGTCATTGGGTTCGCGCCCACCTACTGGATTCCGCTGTTTCGCGGAACGCTGCAGGTGACCCCCTTGACGCATGTCCACGGCGCCCTGTTTTATGGCTGGACGTTGTTGTTCCTGGCGCAGGCGTGGCTGGCGGCGTCTCGCAAGATGACCCGCCACCGTGAGTTTGGCGTTTTCGGCGTGGCCGTCGCGACGGCAATGTGCTTTGTCGGGATGGCGGCTGCGATCGCCAGCCTCAAGCAGGGCACGGCGGACGGGTTTGGCGATGCCTCGCGTGCCTTCGCGATTGTGCCGGTGTCGGGGATCGCCTTCTTCGCGGGGCTGTTCACCCTCGCGCTCCTCAAGGTCAGGCGGCTGGAGACGCACAAGCGGCTGCTGATCGTGGCCACCGTGTCGTTGCTGCAGGCCGCGGTCGGCCGTGTGTTTCTGGTCGCGCTCGCGCCCCCCGGCGCGGCGGCGCTGGGCCCGCCCCCCGTGTTCGTGACCATCCTGCCGGGCCTGGTGGGCGACCTGCTGATCGTGTGGGCCATGATTCACGATCGCAAGACTCGGGGACACGTGCATCCCGTCTACTGGATGGCGGGAGGCGCGCTGGTCGCGCTGCAAGTGCTGCGAGTGCCTCTCAGCACCACGCCTGCGTGGACGGGGTTTGCGACCTGGCTGGGGACGTTTTCGATGTAACGAGTGCCGGGATACCAGCAGCCCCGCCACTTCCTTTCACGAGCGCCGCGACGACCCGCTCTCGTGAACGTCGCCGCCCGCGGTGAAACTTCACTCGGGGCGCATGGCGGCCACGAGCGTTGGATCCAGGCGCCAGGTGATTGCCGGTCCAGCAGCCACCCACAACGAGCCGTGCGCGACTACGATGGCGCCACCGCCGTCTCCAGAGAATCGCTGAACGACGCGATTAGTCCCCGGGTCGAGACGGGTAATCGGCACGCCGGGCGCACTAATCCAGACCGAGCCCGCACCCACCGCGATGTCACCGTCCGCGATCGACTCGCCGACCGCGATGGTGGTCACGAGTTTGTTGCTCTTGGCGTCGATGCGACTGACCGATCCATCGCCGCGGTTCAGTGTCCACACGGCGCCTTCGCCGACGACGACGCGGCCGGGACGCGGGCCGACCTTGATGGTGTCGATAATGGCGTTGGTGTGCGGATCGACGCGCGTCACGACGTTGCCGTCTTCGCTCGTGATCCACAGCGCATCGTCTGCCGCCGCCACCGACGACGGCTTGGCGGCGACGTAGACTTCGGCTACCGGCGTGTGCGCGTCGGGATCGATCCTCGAGAGAACGCCTTTCGCGTTGGTCAGCACCCAGACGCTGCCCACAGCGGTCGCAATGCTGCCGCTCGGCGTCGCAATCGGCAGCGGCATCGAAGCGGACACGTTGCCATGCTTGACGCTGACCTCGGCCAGGGTCGCACCGTCACACGAGGGCACCCACACGCTGCCGTTGGTGGACTTGGGTCGCGCCGGCTCCATCGAGAGCGAGGCGCACGGGGGCGCGGGAACCGTGATCGGCGCATCCACCTTGTTGGATTTCGCATCAATGCGCACGATGGCGCTGGCCGCACGCTGTGGAACCCAGAGGTCGTCGGCACTGCTGACGGCGCCGGGCTCCAGCCCAATTGCCACGACCGCATCGGGTTTCAGCCGTGCAAACTGGATGTCCGCGAGTGGCCGCGGCTTGACCGGCGAGGCGTTTTGGAGGTGACCGGGGAGGGGCCCTTCAACCCGCCGAATCCAGGACACGCTCGGCGCAACAACAGCTGGCCCCTCTGGCACGACCGGCCCCCCCGCCTCCGCGAAAGTGCCGTAAAGACACAGAATTACGAGACCCACGCGCCACCCACCCATGCCGTTGCATAATAC
>JACCSI010000032.1 GCA_013813075.1 Acidobacteriota bacterium
TGATTGCGTTGGCGCTATCGACCATGGCGTTGATGATTTGGTGGGTGATGCGGGCCAAAGGACACCCGGGCCTGTGATGTCAGAGTGGGCGACCGGGTGTTCTGTCGATGAGTACGCGAAGTCGACAGAGCACCCGATCATCGGATCCACCAGCTCGAAGTGATCGAGAGGTTCGAACTCACTGGCCGATTTTTTCGAGTTCGGCCTGCACTTCTTCGTCGGTCTTCAACTCGTTTGCCACGCCAAACGACGCAAAGCCGGTCGCCAGCGACCGCGCGAGCTGACGCTCTACGTTACTCTGCACAACGCCGAGAAGAGTCACCTTGCCGCGGTTCACGACGATGTGAATTGGCGGGTTGGCCATGGCGGCATACGCCCAGAACGCCGAATTGCCGTAGATGGCGCGCGCAATCCGGAACCGCAACTCGTCGTCGAACTGCGATACCGGTAGGACCTGGATTCTGTTGTCCACGGCGGTGACACCGGTGACGGTACGGACACGGCGCTCGAGTTCGTCTTTCTTGAACGGCATCGTGACCCAGCCGTCGAGCACCACCTGGCCCTCCACGACGGACGCGTCAACGGTGTCGAAGATGGTGAACTGAGTGTAGCGATTGACTTGCTCGGAGATGTCGCGAAAAACCTGCAGATTTTTGCGCTCTTGCGCAGATGCCGCAGCCGCAGCGCACAATACGAACGCAAACAGCAAGGTGACGGCTCTCTTCAACATGGCTTGGCTCCTTGACGTTCCTCGAGAGGGGAACAGTGTTGATACTGCGACGTGCGTGCCAACGAAGGCACGTTTGCCAAGGCCATGATCGAAGAGCTTGTTCCGAGTTGTTTGCTACGCAGGACACACCGAAACGCGACACCCAGACAGCTACGGCGTCGCCACGTAGCCGCGCCGCGCCCGCACTTTCAGCGAACGGTCACGCAGTTCGACACGGATGTCGTGCCAGCGGCCGTCGCGATGACCCGGGCTGGGATAGCCGATGTAGTACTGCTTGCTCAGTTCGTCGGCGATGCCTGCCGTAGCCGGGTCGAGATCGCGCGGGTCGCGCACCAGCTCGGTGCGCCCGCCGCTATCGTCGGTCATCTCGCGCAGCGCCATGACGTTGACGCGGTCGTCGCCGCCGGCGTTGCCACGAGTGATACCGCCGCCGCCGCCGCGCGGATTGCCCTGACCCGGAATCGGAAACGGCAAGCCCCGCGGGCCGCCGCCGCGGCCTGGCAGCGGGAACGGAATTGGCGACGGCGGTCGCATTACGGGTGGCGAGGGGCGATTGAAGATCGTGCTCTCGCCCGCGCCGTCGATCCCAATCGCGTAGACGAGCACCTCGGTTTCGCGCACCATCTGACGCACGTCGCGCGCACTGAGCCGGCTGTTCGTGTCGTTTCCATCAGAGATGATGACGATGGCCTTCTTGCGGTTTTGCCCGCCCTGGGCCATCGGCACTGCATCGGCGACTGCGTCGTACATCGCGGTGCCTCCCGCGGCCCGCACGCGCGCAAAGCTTCGCGTCAGGGCCTCGCGATTGGGCGTCCAGTCGTGCACCAGTTCGGGGTCGGCACTGAAGCGATACATGAAGAACTCGTCCTGCGGATCGGGGAGTGCCTGCAGGAAATTGAAGATCGCGGCGCGCGCCGCCTCCATCTTTTCTCCTGCCATGCTGCCGCTGGTGTCGACGACAATACCGAGGCTGACCGGCGTGCGTTCCGCGTTGAAGTGGGTGATCTCAACCGGCTTGTCGTCTTCGTAAATAACGAAGTCCTCTTTTCGCAGCCCTGACGCAAAGCGTCCTGACCGGTCGGTCACGGTCGCGGTGACATTGATTAACTCGACGCCGGTCTTGAAGCGAAAGCCCTCTTGCCCTTGGACCGGCCGGCCGTCACCAGCGAGCGCCACGATCGCCGCCAGGCCTGCCGCGCCGATCCACTTACCCGTTGACGTCGTGGCGTTCATCGCAGTTCTCCTGTCGCCACAATAGGATCCTGGCCGCGCCGGTCGATGTGCGGCACAACGCCGGCATCGTTGCGAAAGCTGACCCGATAGCGCGCCACCTCGGCTGGGGCCTCCACCGCAATGGCAAATGGCGATTCATCGCCAGGAGCGAGTGTGACGAAATCGAGATTGGCGCGCGCGCTCGAAAGGAACGCGCCCTGCTGGTCGAACAGAAACACCACCGCGGCGAGCTTCTCGACCATCGCGCCGGCGCCTGGGTTCCGCACCAACCCGGTAACCGCGAGACGTGGCCCACGCCGCTCGTGGCGAAGTGAGACCAGCTCCAGCGGCGCGTGTGCCGACGTAGCGGCGGCAACGGCGGACACCGCGGTCGATTTGTTGCTGAATAACGTCCAGTAGCCGCCGACCACCACGGCGACGAAGAGAAACGTCGCCGCGATCGCAAGCCCGCGCTGTCGTCCAGCGCTTGCCGGCGGTGCGAGCGAACTGCCCAAAAACGCATCCCTGAATGGCTC
>JACCSI010000045.1 GCA_013813075.1 Acidobacteriota bacterium
GCGATTGCCTCGAAGGCGCGGCCCGATCGTCGCAGGTTGTGTCCATGCATGTGACGGGCGTGCGGCACATCGGGCACCTGCTTCGCGTATGCCGCGCTGTGCGCGAGCGCCTGTTGCTGTTGGCCGGTGTTCTCGCCGGCGTGCGCCAGGAAATGATGCGCAGCAAAATAGCCCGGCGTGATGACGAGCGCGCGCTCGTAATATCTTGCCGACGCCGCGGTGCTGCCTTGCCCGCGCTCGGCTGGATCCGGTGACTCCGCCATGCCGCGCAGGAGCACGAACTCGGCGTCCTTGGGAAACGCCCCGAGTGCGGAATCGAGCGCTCTGCGATAGGCGTCGAGCTTGGCGGCGTCGGCCGGAGCCTCTTCGGCGGCCATCTGCAGGGCACGCGCTTCGACATGCCGGCGGTCGTGATCGGTGAGTGACGCCGCGGCTGCCCGCGCTGTGTCGATGGCCTTGCGTGCTTCCGACGGCCGGTTGAGCTCGACATACACCGTGCTCAGGCCGGCCCGCGCCATGGCCAGTTGTGGATCGAGCGCCAGTGCGGCGTTGAACGAACGCGCCGCCTCGATCCAGACAAACGAGTGGAGATACGTCAGCCCCTGGTCATACAGCGCCTGCGCCTCTCTCGATGACGCCGCTGTGGCGTCATGGGCGCGACCAATGCCATCCCTGAGAGCGACCGGCCGCTCCAGCATCTCGAGCGGAATCGGCGCAAGACGATGTGACGCATGCTGGGCCAGTGTCTGCGGCGCGATGGCGAGACAGCCAGCGACGCATGGCAGCAGGATCTTCAAAGTCCTGGGCAACCGACACGAAGGCACGAAGAACATGAAGCGCACGAAGTCATTCTATTCTTCGTGATCTTCGTGATCTTCGTGGTCCTTCGTTGCCTTCGTGCCAATCCCGAACTCGCCGACGTCGACTAGACATTATGGAAAGACCGACCCCGGCTTGTAGGTGATCGCGGGTTACCTTACGTGCTGGTTGAGGGCTCGTAGTGCAGAGCCGCATACAAGGAGGTCGGTCGCGATGAAGTCTACAATCATTGTTGCCTTAGATCAGCATGCGGCCACGACGGTGGCTGCGGTGCTGTTGCCGGGACAGCGGCTCGCTGCGCTGCACAGCCTGACATCAGATAGTGCGACGGTGCTCCGCTTTCTTGAGCGCGTCCGTCGCCAGGGCCCGGTACGCTGCTGTCACGAGGCCGGCCCCTGCGGCTTCGAGTTGCAGCGCGCGCTGAGCGCCCATGACATTCCCTGCGAGGTGATCGCTCCGGCGTTGATTCCCCGCCGTCCCGGCGATCGCGTCAAGACGGATCGGCGCGACGCCAGCCAGTTCGCGATCTGGTATCGCGCCGGCGCGCTCACCGCGATCCATATTCCAACCGACCAGGAAGAGGCGGCGCGCGATCTACTGCGGTGTCGCGAAGACATTCGCACCGATTTACTGCGCGCGCGGCATCGCCTCTCGAAGTTTCTGCTGCGCCACGGCCGACGCTTCACGGCCACCAAGACGGCGTGGTCGAAACGCATGAGACCTGGCTGCGAGCACAAACATGGCCGCTGCCGGCGCTGGACCAGACGCATCGCGCGTACCTGCGCGCCGTCGAGGAAACGATGGCGCGTCTCCGGGACGTTGAGGCGGATCTGCGCACGTTGCTCGCGCTTGAGCCATTGCGCGCGCGCGTCGAACGCCTGCGGTGCTTCCGCGGCATCGACGACCTGACCGCGCTGACCATCGCGGCCGAACTCGGCGACGCGCGGCGCTTCGGCACCGCGCCGAGCGTGATGGCCGATGTCGGATTGGTGCCGTCTGAACATTCCAGCGGCAGCAAACGCGCGCAAGGGGCGATTACCAAGACGGGCAATGCGCATCTCCGTCGCGTGCTCGTCGAATCGGCCTGGCATTATCGGCACCATCCAGTTGTCAGCGCCGCGCTTCGCGCGCGGCAGCGAGGCGCGCCAGCCCCCGTCATCGCGCAGGCATGGACGGCGCAGCAACGCTTGCTTCGCCGCGCGCGGCAAATGTAAACAACACATCGTCACCGCCGTGGCCCGCGAGCTCACAAGGCTTTGTGTGGGCGGCGTTGACCCAGCC
Source organism: Acidobacteriota bacterium (assembly GCA_013813075.1). GTDB lineage: Bacteria > Acidobacteriota > Vicinamibacteria > Vicinamibacterales > UBA2999 > JACCSI01. The sequence continues at coordinate 2,101 of JACCSI010000045.1, forward strand.
TTCTGATCGGCCGACTGTCGAAAGGAGAACCCTCGGAGCTTCTATGCGATAGACGACACCGTCAAACTCGCGATCCTAGAGCGAGCCAGCTCCCGACGAACCACTGTCATGCGGTTTCGACCCGCGAATATCAGAGTGATTCATCGTCGTTGCCGCTCGGCCGATCAGATCCTGAAAGTACAAACAACGCCCCGCGCCGGATGGCTGGTAGGCCGGCGCGGGGCTCTGAGGTGCTATCGAACTACTGAAGAACACCGCTCACACTTGACACGGTCTTTCCATATCAGAAGCTGAGTTGTCCGCCCAGCTTGAAGAAGCGGCTTTGCAGCACGTTGGTTGGACGCAACCACTGATTGGTCGCCGCGGTACCGTAGGTGCCGCTGACGGTGTAGGGCCAGCTGCTGTTGAGCACGTTATAAACGTCGAAGTCCAACCGGAGTCGTGCCCGACCCACGTCAAAGCGCTTGCCGAGACGCATATCGAGCTGGCTGAGATCGTGATCGCCGTAGAGTAAGCCATCGCGAATCAACTGCACCGTGCGGAAGGCGACGCCAGTGAAGTTCCGACCAATCATCGGATTGGCCACCGCATTCACAACTGGCCAGCTTGCCCCGATGCTGGTCCCGCCGGCGCCGCCGGCTTGAACGCCGCGGCTGTATTGATAGGTACCGGCGAGTTGAATGCCATAGGGCAGCGTGTACGCCCCCGAGATCTTGGCATCCGGCCGGTAACCGTACTCGCGGTGACACCCATTGGTGCCGTCGGCGTACTGCTCGGTGCCCTGCGCCGCCGCGGCGACCGTCGCATCGAGGCCGGCTGCCAGCAGGTTGCAGTTGTCGAAGGTGCGCGATTGAGCCAGAATCCCGGCTCTCAGGAACGCGCCGTTGCGGAAGCGGCCCTCGAGGTTGACGTCAAACCCCTGAAACAGGTTGGTCTCGCCGCCAAAGTCTTCCGAGAAACGAATCAGGTTGTTGGCCGGGAGGTTTTGAGCGAACACCGCCGGTTTGAGATCTTGCACGCCGCACACCTGATAACCGCCGCCGCCCGGGAGATTCGGATCAACCGGCGCCGTAATGCAGAACGAATCGTAACTGTTGGCGTCGTAGCGCAAGTCGTCGGTAAACGTCTGATTGCCGAAGGTGCGGCGATAGTAGCCACCGTTGACCGATACGCGGTCGGCCAACTGGTGTTGCGCCGCCACTGTGTATTCGACGTTGTACCCTCGCTTACCCCAGCCGTTGAGCACTTCGGGATCGTAGTTGGTCGTCGAGACGTTGCGACCGAACGTGGGCGTCGCTGCCGAGTCCGTCAGCTCGTTGAGTTGAATGTTGCCGTTGTCATCGAACGGCAGCCCGTTGCCGTCGCGGTCGATCCACGGGCGCGTGTCCGATAGGCTGAGGACGCTGACCGGGTTCGCGCCGTTGGCCACCGCGATCTGCTGGCCGGCGACATAACGCGCCGCGCTCGCTTTGAGCGCCGTACGGCCATTGCCGAACACATCCATCGCGAAACCGATGCGTGGAGAAATGTCTTTCCAGTTCTGCACCTCGCCGACGCAGCCGGCGCGTGGGTTGTTCTGGCCGTCTTCGCACTTGCCGAACTGGAACCCGTTACTGAACCGGTTCGCCAGCACTTCGCTTTCGCGGGTCTCGCCGATGAACTGGTCGTAGCGGAGCCCCAAATTCAAAGTGACCCGGCCCATCGACCAGCGATCCTGCACGAAGATGCCGGTGTCGGCCTTGATGCCGTTGCGGCGGTCGGTCGGCAACCGCAGGGTCGTCGACACCGGAACCCCGTTGTTATAGGTGATCGGCTGGGCGTCGCCGGTCCATGCCTCAATCAACCGCCAGTCGCCGTTGGTCAGCGACGCGCCAAAGCGCAGGTTGTGCGAGCCGGTCACATACGAAGCGGCGCCCATGAACGTCCGCAGCACCGAAAAATGATCCGCGGGGGCGGGCCACGCATTGGCCTGTTTGCCGGTCGATTGATCGATGACGTTGTAGACCCGTGAGTTGCGGATCGCTTCCAAGTCAAACACCTTCTCAGTTTGGCCGGTGACGCTGGGCTGATAGAGCTCAGTGTACTCCTGGTTGTAATAGCCGAAACCTGCCTCGAACAACAGTCGGTTGGTGTGGGTGCGTGTCCACTTCGTCACGTTAACGAAGCTGGTCGGAGTGACCTGGACCCCGGCGGCTTCGGGCGGGATAGCCGCCTGAATTCCCCAGTGGTCGCGGTACTTCGCCTGGTTGTCGTGATAAACGGAGAATTGATCCTTGGCAGTGGCCGCCCACTTCACCCGAAGAGCGTTGCTGACGATGTGGCCGTCATCGATGCCGGGCCGGCTGGTGTCGGCGACGTAGCGGAAGGGCGACGGGTCCGAATCGAAATAGCTGTCGGCTTTGGTCTTGTTGGTGCCCCAGTGCCTGAAGGTGTAATGGAACCACAGTTTGTCGCGTTTGATCGGGCCGCCGAAGGTGGGATTGAAATCCCAGATCTCCTGAATCTCATCGACGTTGGTCAGGGTGTTGTCGCGGTTGAAGGTCGTGCTACCGG
>JACCSI010000532.1 GCA_013813075.1 Acidobacteriota bacterium
CACAAGATTGACCGTCGATTGCGCTTCTCTGCCCGCGACCGACGCGCGCACGACGGTCTGCCGGTTCGTGGTCAAGGTGGTGCGAGCTTCGCCGTTCTGATCGGTGAGGGCGCTGTTGGCGGCAAGCGCACCGTTGTCCGACGTGAACACCACCTGCGCGCTCGGGAGGGAATTCCCACTGATATCGCGGACGGTGGCGATCACCTGCACGGTGCCGCCGTTCTGTGGCACGCTGGACGGGTCGGTCCGCACGTTGACGGTGCTTGCGGCCGCGCCGCCGACGAGCACTTCGACGTCCGTGGCGCGTGCACCGCCGGAAAACGCCGTTACCCTCGCCGTCCCCGATGCACCGTTGGCACGGAAGGTCGTTCGCGCAATGCCGCCTTCGGTGCGGACGACCGCCGGGTCAACCTGCCCGACAGACGATTGAAACGTGACTTCGGTCCCATTGTGTACAGGGGTGCCCGCCGATTCGATGACGGTGGCGATGACTTCTGCCGTCCCATTCGACGCCACGGACGTCGAACTGATCGACAGCGTGACGGTCGAGCCCGTCGGGGCCAGCAGCGCAACTTTGTCACAGGCAACGGTCGCGACAATGAAGATGAACAGAAAGAGATGCGCGGTGGTACGTGACACAGCAGGAACCTCTAAGTATAGTAGGCACATGGGGTTAGGTCAAGGTAACCGGGGCTACGCCATGGCCGCGCTGCTCGTCGGCATGAGCGTGATGGCGGTGCTGATGAGCGCCGCCATGCCGGTCTGGACTCAATTTGCCAAACGCGAAAAAGAAGCCGAATTGATTTGGCGCGGTGAGCAGTATGCCCGCGCAGTTGGACTGTTTCAGCGCAAGTACGCCAATACGTTCCCGCCGACGGTCGACATCCTGGTGGAGCAGCGGTTCCTCCGCAAGAAATACAAAGACCCTGTGACCGGGGAGGACTTTCAACCGATTCCTGCCGGGGGCAGTGTGCCCCCCGGAGTGGTCCGTCCGCCCGGCAGCCCGCAATTCACCCCTGATGTTCAAGGCCGTCCTGGTGGCGCGGGCCAATTCGGTCAAGGTGGAGGCCTGGCTGGGCAGCCTCCTCGCCAGGGACAGCCCGTGGGTCCGGGCCAGCCGTCAATTGGCATTCAGGGCGTCGTCTCAAAGAGCGGCGACACCGCGTTGAAGATCTACAACGGTCGCAGCAAGTACAACGAGTGGTCGTTTGTCTACCTGGCGACGAATCAGCGCATAGGGCCTGGTGGTACACAACAGCCTCAAGGTCCGCAACGCCCGGGTCAACGGGACGGCGCCGGGTTCAACCCAAACGGTGGCCTCGATCGGCGACCAATGATCAACGGCCAGCCGCAGCCATTTCCGGGTGGCAGCGGTGGTCCGCCCTCGGGGTTTGGCCCGCCGCCCGCTCCGTCGCCGTTTGGTCCGGCAGGCGGTCCGCCCGGCCCGCGGCCACGCCCGCCAGGAACTTAGGGTCACCACTTAGACGGGCGTCAGTTGGTGATGGTCTTCCAACCTCGCCGGGACAGATCGACCCAGATGACGCCGACGCACGCGACCGCGACGACGAAGTACAACAGCGCGACGCGGCCGCTGCCCAGAAGTGCACTGCCGATGCCGAACAACGTCGAGTAAACGAGGGCGACGCCAGCGGCCCAGTCGATTAGTAAGCCGCGAAGCGACCCAGGTGGCGGCCCCCCGGCACGCGCGGCGATATGTTTCCAGCCCGGCCCATCCGGACGCGTCCGTTGATAAAACGCGACGAGATGCGCCTCTGGTTCGGGAGGCGTTAGGAAGGTCACCACCACCCAGCACACCGTCGTCCATCCGACGACCGCCAGCAATGTGTATGGAAAGATCAGGTCGGTGCCCAGCTTGACGGCGGCATAGCCCACCGCGGCGCCCACCATGGCGGCAATCTCCGACCAGGCGTTGATACGCCACCAGTACCAGCGCAGAATAAGAACCAGTCCTATACCGGCACCCGATTCGAGCACGAACTCCCACGCCGATCGGATGCTCTCCAGATAGAACGTCACGACGCCGCTCAGTACCATGAGCCCGAGGGTGGTGACGCGCGACACCAGCACGTAATGCCGGTCGCTGGCCTGCACCCGGATGAATCGGCGATAGAAGTCATTGACAATGTACGACGTGCCCCAATTGAGCTGTGTCGCGATCGTGGACATGTAGGCGGCGAAGAACGCGCCGAGCAGCAATCCGCGCCAGCCCGCGGGCAAGTGATCGCGCATGACCATCACGAAGCCAGCCTCTTTGTCGGTCAGTGTGGGGTAGAGCACCATCGACACCAGACCCACGATAATCCACGGCCACGGCCGCACGCAGTAGTGCGCGATGGTGAACCACAAGGTCGCGAAAAACGAGTGGCGTTCATCTTTCGCAGACATCATGCGCTGCGCTACGTAGCCGCCGCCCCCCGGTTCCTGCCCCGGGTACCAACTGGCCCACCACTGCACGCAGACGTATGCGAGAAAACTCGCGAGCGGTAACGCCACGAAGGTGGCCGCCGATGCCGCGTCGGCGGTGAAGGCGGGGACGAAGTCGAGCGTGGCGGGCGGGACTTTTTCGATAAGCCCGGTCAGGCCGCCGATTTCAGGCAGGCGCAGCGCAAACCACGCCAGCGCAATGGTGCCGAGCATGGCAAAAGCAAACTGAAAGAAGTCGGTGACGACAACGCCCCACAGACCTGAAAGCGCGCTGTAGATGCCGGTGATGGCCAAGCTGATTAAGACGGCCGTCAACCGATCCCAGCCGAGCGTCACCGCCAGGATCTTCGCCATCGCCAGGTTGACCCAACCCATGATGACGCAGTTGATCGGAAGGCCGAGATAGAGCGCGCGAAAACCGCGGAGCAGCGCCGCCGGTGGCCCGGTGTAACGTAACTCGGCAAACTCGACGTCGGTGAGAATGCCGGCGCGTCGCCAGAGGCGCGCGAAAAAGAAGACCGTCAGCATGCTGCCCGACGCCGCGCTCCACCAGATCCAGTTGCCGGCAATGCCATCGCGCGCCACTATCCCGGCCACGGCAAGCGGCGTATCCGCCGCGAACGTCGTGGCCACCATCGACGTGCCGGCCAGCCACCAGGGGAGGTTGCGTCCACTCAGGAAATATTCGTTGATGCTGCGGCTGCCGCGCGAGGAGTACCACACGCCGACGCCTGCGGAGACGGCGAAGTAGGTCGCGATGATGGCCCAATCCAGTGCAGTGAGTACCATGCGCGTGATTTCAAAACGCCTGGGTGTCGAAGTCCGCCACGACGGCGTCGTGGAAATCGCGGCGGACGTCCTGAATACGATTGTTGGCGCGCGTCGGGTGCACGCGATTGGTCAGGAGCACGATGTAAAGGTCGCGTTCAGGATCGATCCACAACGACGTGCCGGTGAATCCGGTGTGCCCGAATGCCCGCGTCGACAAGCGGACGCCACACGACGAGGTCGGCAGCATGGTGTCCCACCCGAGCGCGCGAGAGCTGCCCGGCGCCCGAGATCTGCTGAGAAAATCGCGGGCGTTGGCGGTGTCGCGATGTGTCAGCCACCAGCGCGCTATCTCTCCCACCGCGCCCGCCGTGCCGAATAACCCCGCGTGCGCGGCAACGCCGCCAAGGGCCGCGGCATTCTCGTCGTGTACCTCGCCCTGCAAGACGCGGCCGCGCCACGGGTCCTCCTCGGTGAATGCGGTCTGCAAACGCCAGTCTGGGGGTGGCAGATACGCCAGTGGAGCGGTCAAACGCTCGCGCGCGCGAAAGCGCGAGAACTGCTCGTCCAGAGGCGCGCCGCCAACGTCGCTGACGATGAAGCCGAGAACGATAAATCCGAGATCGCTGTACGTCGACCTGGTTCGCGGTGCGTATTCAAGCGGCTCGGCGGCAATAGCGGCAATGAACTCGCGGCGGCCGGAGTTGGAGCGGAAGTAGTCGCGGTAGGCCGGCAGACCGGAACTGTGCTCGAGCAGATCGCGGACCGTCACTGTGTCGCGATCGCTGCCGGACCATTGGGGCAAGTAATCCTGCACTCGTCGACTGAGATCGAGCACGCCGTGGTTGACGAGGTCCAGTGCCAGTGTCGTGGTCGCCAACACCTTGGTCAGCGAAGCCAGGTCGAACACGGTATGGTTCGACACCAGCACGGCTGCAGCGTCGAACCCCGTTTGACCCGCGGCGTATGTCCAGATGAGGCTGCCGCCGCGCCCAACTTCGGCGGTCACCGCAGAGAACGCGCGTGCCGCCAATGCGCGCCGTAACACGGCTTCGGCGCCAGGCAGCGGCGTCACGCCGCGACGTCTCGTGGCGCTGGTCCAGGCGCCGCGCGCGACAACAGCCAGGCCACGGCGATGGTCGTGGCTGCGCCGATGAAGACGTACCACGTGAAGGCGATCGTCGTGACGCCCCACACAATCGTCATGGTGACGAGGCCCGCAACCATGCCCACGAGCGCATCGCGCTCCTTGACGCGGGGCATCAGGGTGCCAAGTAAAAAGGCGCCCAGCACCGCGCCTGACGAGAAGCCGAGCACCGCGAGGCCCGCGTCGAGCACGGAACGATCCATCCACTGTGCGCCCAATGCGACACCGAGCTGCACGACACCCCAACCAGCCGTGGCCTGGCGCGAGACCCGCATCTGTGTGCGCTGATCAGCCTCGGGGCGAATATAGCGCAGATAAAAATCGTTGACCGTTGTCGCCGCCATGGCGTTGAGAGACGGCGAGAGCGCCGCAGCCACGATCGCCGCCACGATAAACCCGGCGAGGCCGTGCGTGAGCGAGTGCACGACGAACACCGGCAGAATTTCGTCATTACGCGTCAGGGCCTGTGGCAGTGGCGTCTGCTGGTAATACACGAACAGCATCACGCCGATCAGCAGGAAGACGATGAACTGGGCGAAGACGATGAATCCGCTCAGCACCAACCCGCGCGCGGCCTCGCGAGCACTGCGGGCCGAAAGCAACCGCTGGACCAGGAACTGATCAGTACCGTGCGTGGCCAGGGTCAAGGCGATGCCGCCGAGAATGCCGGCCCACAACGTGTACGGGCGGCTCGGGTCGAGCGAGAGGTCCACGAACGTAAACCGACCGGTCGCGGTGCCGGCCGCCACGACGGTGGCCCATCCGCCCTCGATCCGAACCAGAAGGGCATATGCCACCGCGGCGGCGCCGGCAATATACACAAACATCTGCACGACGTCGGTCCAGATCACCGCGGACACGCCGCCCCGCATCGTGTAGACGATCATGGCGGCCCCGAGAACGACGACGATGAGACTTACCGGTAGCTGTGTGACGACGGCAATGACCAATGCCGTGGCAAACAGGCGGATGCCGTCGGCGAGCGAGCGCGTGATCAGGAAAATAATGGCCGCCAGCGTCTTGACACGGGTCCCGAATCGACGTTGCAGCAGCTCGTAGGATGTGAACAGGTCGCCACGGAAATACGCCGGAATGAACAGGACGCTGACGATGATGCGGCCGATGACGTATCCCAGCGCCAACTGCAGAAAGGTCATGTTGCCGGCATAGGCGGCTGCGGGAATGCCGATGAAGGTGAGCGTGCTGGTTTCGGTGGCGACGATCGTGAAGCACACCGCCCACCACGGCACGCTTCGGTCGGTCAGAAAATAGTCGCGAGTGGTCTTCTGGAAACGCGCGAACCAGGAGCCAAAGGCGGTGATCGCGGCGAGGTAGCCGCCGATTACCAGATAGTCAGCCCAGGTGAGTTGCACGGGTCAACGGAAGCCATTGCCAAAGGCGGCGCGACCGAGCTCGGTCAACGACGTCGCGCTGTTGGGCGGCGTGACCAGCGACTCGTACGAGAAGAGGATAATGCCGGCAGCTTTGTGGCGCCGGGCCGCGGCAATGCGATCCAGTGTGGCGCTCGCGCTGAGGCGGTAGGCGCCAACCCCTGCCCAGACCGGCCGTTGCCCGGCGAACGCCTGTGCGGTCCGGATCTGCTGTTCGAAGAGCTCGCGGTCCTGGGTGTAGGCCATCGGACACAACACGTCGATCAGCGATTGATCCAACCAGGTCCGCCAGTCCTGCATTCGTGAAGCGGCCGCCGCTGTCGCATCGGGTACGACCGCGACACTCACTGTCAGGTCAGGCCGCACGGCCTTGACGGCGGTGCGCACCCGCATGACCAACGTCGTGAGGCGCGACTGCCGAAACGAGTTCCAGCGGTCCGGGAAGAGCATCGTGTATGCGAGCGGATTACTCGTCTCCTGGCCGTCAACCCGACGCCGTTCTGTTTCCGTCAGTTGTGGCCGCACATTCGCCTTGAATTGTTGGAGCGATGCGCGGCTGAAGTCGAACGCCTCGTTGGGAAAGCGAACGTAGTCGAGGTGCACACCGGCCACTCCGTAC
>JACCSI010000061.1 GCA_013813075.1 Acidobacteriota bacterium
TCCTCGACACCATCACCGCGGCGGTGGGCCGCCTCAAACAGGATCTCGGCGTCGCCGATCGTGCCCGCCTCGCCAATTATCTCGACGATGTCCGGGAGATTGAGCGGCGCATTCAGAAAGTCGAAACCGGGAATGCGAGCGGCGAACAGCGCGAGTTGCCCAACGCTCCGGTCGGCGTGCCGGATTCGTTCGACGATCACGTCAAGCTGATGTTCGATTTGCAGGCGCTGGCGTTTGCTTCCGACATCACCCGCGTCTTCTCGTTCAAATTCTCACGGGACGTGAGCGGCCGTGTCTTTCCGGGCACCGGCGTGACCACCGGCTTCCACAACGCGTCGCATCACAACGAGAACGAAGAACGCATCAGGCAGTTCGAGAAGATCAACCGGCATCACGTCAGCCTGATTCCGTATTTCCTCGAACGGCTCAAGACGACCGCCGACGGCGACGCCACGCTGCTCGACAACACCGTGGTCATGTATGGGTCGCCGATGGGCAATCCCAACCTGCACAACCACAAGCGCTGTCCGCTGTTCTTCGCCGGTAAGGGGGCCGGGGCGTTGCGGGGTGGCGTGCACGTCAAAGCCGAGTCCGGCACACCGATGGCCAACGCCTTTCTGACGCTGCTTCATGGCCTGGGGTTCGACGACCTCAAGGCCTTTGGCGACAGCACGGCTGAACTGAGTTTATGAGCAGAGAGGACTTACGATGACGGTTCGACAAGTGTGCAAGGGGTGGGCGTTCGGCGTGATCGGTGCGTGCTGTCTGGCCGTCGGTCTTGGGGCTGCCGCGACCAAGGTGGCCGACGCGGCCCGCGAGGGCAATCGCGAGGCGGTGCGGGCGCTGCTCAAACAGGGCGGCGACGTCAACGAGTCGGTCGGCGACGGCGTGACCGCGCTGCACTGGGCGGCCCGCCACGGCGACGCCGAGATGGCGCGGCTCCTGCTGGTCGCCGGCGGCAATGCCCGCGCCGCGTCCCGCTCGGGTCGTTTTACCCCGCTCCACCTTGCCGCCGAGCGCGGCAATGCCGCCATCGTCACCGCCTTGCTGGACGCCGGCGCGGACGTCAATGCCGCGACGTCAACTGGCGCCACCGCCCTGATGCTCGCCGCCTCAGCGGGCGACATCCCGACGCTGACCGCACTGCTCGATCACCGCGCCGATCCAAACGCGGCCGAAACATTTCGCGGCCAGACACCGCTGATGTGGGCGGCCGCCGCCAATCAGGTCGACGCGGTCACGCTGCTCATGGCCCGTGGTGCCGATCCCAACAAAGCGACCAGGATTCTCGATTTTGCCGCGCTCAGCCGAGACGGTTCGAACCCCGATGGGCGCAACCTGCCGACGCAGGCCGCGGGTCGGGATGCGACGCCGACCACGGCGCAGGGCACCGCCCGGGTGGAAACACCAGCGGCGCGCAAAGTGGCGATGCCGGGTGTCGACCGCAATTACCTGATCAATGAACTGGTCCACGCGCAGGGCGGGTTTGCGCCGATTCATTACGCGGTGCGCGACGGCCATACCGCCGTTGTCACCACGCTGCTCGGTGCCGGGGTGGAGGTCAACACGCTCACCGGGGGCGATCGCACCAGCCCGCTGATGGTGGCGACCGTCAACGGCCGCTTCGATATCGGCAAGCTCCTCCTCGAACGCGGCGCCGACCCGAATCTCGCGGGAGAGAACGGCGCCACGCCGCTCTACGCCGCCATCAACGTGCAGTGGGCCGCCAAGGCCGCCTACCCGCAGCCGACGGCGCAATTCAATCAGCAGATCGGCTACCTGGATTACATGCGCCTGCTGCTCGAGAAAGGTGCCGACCCCAATGCCCGGGTCAACAAGAAGGTGTGGTACTCGGAATACAACTTCGATCAGTCCGGTGTCGACGAAGTCGGCGCGACGGCGTTCTGGCGAGCGGCCTACGCCGCCGATGTCGATGCCATGAAGCTGCTGGTCAAGCACGGCGCCGATCCACACATTCCGAGCATCAAACCGCCCGGACGGCCGCAAACGGGCGACGTCGCTGCCCGTATCCTTAAGGACGTCTCCGGGCTGCCGGCTATTCCGACCGGTGGCCCCGCCGTCCCGCCGGTGGTCGCCGCGGCCGGGGCTGGCTACGGTGAGGGGTTTGCCGCCAATTCGCGTCGTCACGCCCCGCACGGCATGCTCGCCGCTGTC
>JACCSI010000071.1 GCA_013813075.1 Acidobacteriota bacterium
AGCTGGCTCCCGACTCTTCTTCTCTATACATGGTCCGTGCCCTCCGTCGATCGTTTCGAGTTCCCGCATCCGGCATTTCGTCCTCGGCTCATCCCTAGCACTTTCCGTGCCCTAAGCGCTCAGCTGAGCCGAATCTTAGACCCGTAACTCAACTGTCCACTAGACTACCGGTTCTGGCCACGCCGCTCCACATTGGTCGTCCATTCTCGAGCCTCGCGGTTCGACAGTTGGAGCAGACGCTCGACCTCCGAGACCAACGCCGCAGGTTCGCAGGGCTTGATGACAATCGAATCGAAGCCCGATTCGCGGGCTTGGTTGAGCTGTTTGAAGTGTGAGTACCCGGTCGCCGCAATCAGGGGAATCGCCGCTGTCTCCGGGGCATGACGCAATCGAAGAGCAGCTTCAAATCCAGTGATGCCTGGCAGCTCCAAGTCCAAGACGATGATGTCGGGCAGGTGTTTTTGGGCCTGCGCGAGCGCTTTAAACCCGTCGTCGGCGGTGACGACTTGATAGCCTAGGGACCGCAGGTAGAAACCCCAGATTTCAAGGGCGTCTGGGTAATCGTCGACGAGGAGAATGCATTTCGTCGCCACTTTGCACCTGCCATCCTGATATCAAGGGCCGTGCCACAGGTGCTGAACGCGGTTTGGGGACTCGACGCAGCTCTGTGTTACGCTCGGCTCTGGCATGCCGGTTGAGATCAACGACATCCTGCATGTGCTCGCCCACGAGCTCCGGACGCCGGTCGGCATTGCCCACGGCTATGTTCGTTTGCTCCTCGAGGATCGACTTCCCCAGGAAACCGATCGCAGGCGTGCACTGGAACAAATGCAGAAGGCGCTCGGACGTCTGAGCGACCTGAGTCAGGAGAGCTCGGCGCTGGCCTCGTGGTACGAACAGAGCGATACCGCCGAACGCGCCGTTGAGGCCCGCACACTGGTTGCGCGGCTCGCCGCGGCGACCTACGAATTCCCGGTAACTGTCGCCACCACCGACATTCGCGACGGCACGATGGTCCGCACCACCGATGCCACCGCGCTGAGCCAGGCGATGGTCAACCTGGTGCGTGCCACGGCTCGCGAACTGCGTGGTGTGACCTGCGATGTGGTCTCGCGGGTCGTCGATGGCCGATTTGAGATGCTTGCTGGGCCTCCGGAACATCTTGCAGCGCTGCAAAGCGGACCCGGCGCAGCCGCGGCCGGCCCGATGGCGCTCGAACGCGGCGGTCTTGGTCTGGCCCTGGTGCACGCCGCCGTGGTGCTCGACGCGCATGGTGCCGAGCGGTGGACCATGAACGGGTCCAGGCAAACCGCAGGTATTCGTATTCCACTAGAGGAAAGGCCACATCCGTGACGCCCGCTAGGCTTGCGCTGGTCGACGACGACCAGCAGTTCGTCGAGTATCTTGAAACGTTGCTCCGCTCACGCGGCTATGAAGTGCAAGCGTTCACCAGCGGCAGCGACCTGCTGCAGACACTGCACAGCGACGCGCCGCCCGACGTGGTACTGCTCGACGTGTCGATGCCGGGAATGGACGGCCTCGAGACGCTGAAGGCGATTCGCGTCGCGCACCCGCATGTCCAGGTGATTATGCTGTCGGGGCGCAACGCGGCCGGCACCATTGTCGATGCGATGCGGCAGGGCGCCCTCGATTACGTCGTCAAGCCGGACGATCCAGACGGGCTCGGTGAGGCCGCGCTCGAAGTGGCGATTCGCAACGCGGTCGAGAAGACCGTGCTCAATATCGAAGTCGCCAGACTGCGCACGCAGGTCGGAGAGAACCCGGAAGGCACCGCGTTCTGGGGACCGGGATCGGCGATGCGTCACGTCATGGCGATGGTTGAGCGCGTGGCCGATAGTGACATCGGCGTTCTGCTGCGCGGTGAGAGCGGCGTCGGGAAAGAAGTTATTGCACGCGAGCTCCATCGTCGCTCCGGCCGACGCTCCAAGCCCTTCGTCAAGGTCAACGCTGCGGCGCTGCCGTCCGAGCTGCTTGAAAGCGAGTTGTTTGGCCATGAGCGCGGCGCGTTTACGGGCGCGCAAACCGCGCGCATTGGCAAGTTCGAGTTTGCCAACCATGGCACGCTGATGCTCGACGAAATCGGCGAGATGCCGGCCGGGTTGCAGGCCAAGTTGCTGCACGTGCTGCAGGACAACGAATTTACCAAGCTGGGCAGCAACCGGCCGGTCACGGTGGACGTGCGGATCATCGCGGCCACGAACCGCGATCTCGAAGCGATGATGCGCGCAGGCTCCTTCCGCGAAGATTTGTACTACCGGCTGCAGGTCATCGAGCTCCACGTGCCACCGCTGCGCGACCGTCGCGAGGAAATTCCGCAGCTGCTGGAGTTCTTTCTGGTGAAGTACTCGGAGCGCTACGGGCGGCCCTTGCGGCGCCCGTCGGACGCGCTGCGCGACACGCTGCTGAATTACGCGTGGCCGGGCAACGTGAGAGAGCTCGAGAACGTGATTAAGCGTTTCGTTATCCTGCAGGACGAGGGCCTGGTGCTGGCCGAGCTGAAGCGGGCGCGCGCGACCGCCGAGTCGACGCTGCCAAGCGCGCGGTCCTACGTGGCGCCTCCGGCGCCACTCCCTGCAC
>JACCSI010000075.1 GCA_013813075.1 Acidobacteriota bacterium
CGTTCGTACTACTTCAAGGGCGCGGTGATTTTCTCGCACATTTTCACCCTCGAAGGCGCGCCGGCGGGGTCGTTCCTCGATTCATCCGCTCATTCGATTGGCTTCGGCGGCGACACCATCCAGGACACCGAGCTCAAGTTGAGCGGCGTGGACGCGGCGTCGCCAACGGGCACCGGTGTAGTGATGAACATCATGGCGCCGCGCGGCGGCAGCCAGTTCAAGGGCTCGGTTATCTACGACTATCAGAACGTCAAATGGAACAGCGACAACACCAAGAGCGGCGCGGCTCCTGGCGGACTGCCGACAGCGCAGTCGGTGAAACAGGCCGACCTGTCGCTCGGTGGACCGATCATCCGGGACCGGGTCTGGTTCTTCACATCGTTTCGGGCGGCCCGGCTGACCAATGGCATCAGTCGATCCGCATTCAACGTTGCCAACGTCAACGCGCTCGTGCCGAACTTTAGGCCCTTCGACAACTTCCTGAACAGTAATCAGCCGTTCGGGAAGGTCACGGCGCAGCTCAATCAGCAGCACGAGGTGGTTGGCTTCTATCAGAACGACCGCTCGAAATACAGCAGCAACCGCGAGTTGGACAATATTCCCTACCTGTTCAACTCCACGGGTGGCGGTCTGATGCATGCCCGGATCAACTCCGTCTGGTCGAATCAGCTCACGACCTCGTTTGCCGCGAACTACAACAACAAGCGCGGCAACGACGCAGACACCTACAAGGGTGTGGACCTCTCAGGGCCGCAGATCCAGATTCACCAGGATTCGTTCCTCAACGCCGGCCGCCAGGACGGCAACGGTGCGCTCGTGCGCCTCAACTCGCCGGATCAAATCTCGCTCTCTGACGCGAACCTGACGCTCTTCCGGGGCGACCTCACCTACTACCTCACGGGTTTCGGGGGAGGCCATGAGTTCCGGGCCGGGATCTGGGCGGCGCCGCGGATGGTGCGCGAGACAACCACTCAGTACATCAATGAGGGCTTCGTCCTGCAGGAGGATCGCTTCATCGACCCGAGCAACCCCGCCGCGGGCACGACGCCGTTCCACCTGCGCACCCGCACGCCGACGGTCGTCCCGACGATCCGCGAGTACGATCGCGACATCGCGTTCTACGTGCAGGACTCCTGGACGCCGAACGAGCGGCTGACGGTGAACGCCGGGCTGCGCACCGACTTCATCAAGCGGCACGACAAACTGCTCAACGTCGACCGCATGCGGAGCGCGGCGGTGCAGCCGCGAGCTGGCATCTCCTTTCTGCTCACGCGGGATGCGCGCAACGTCGTCCGCGCCAGTTACGGCCGCCTGGCCGAGCAGGTCAACGGCCGCGACTACATCGTCACGTTCGGATCGCTCGGCGCGGTCGAGACGACGGACGTGTACATCGACAAGGCCGGCAACCGGAGCACCATCGTGACGCCGCCGACCAGAAGCGTCGATCCGGCATTGCTCTTTGACAAGAACCTGCACCAGCCGTGGCTCGACGAGTTTTCGGTGGGCTACAACCGCCAGCTGCGCGGCCAGATCAGCGTCGGTGTCGCGGCCACGCAGCGCCGGTATCATGACAACTTCGCGGAAGTGGACATCAACGGCTTCTATCCGGACGGACCCGGTCAGCCGTTCGGCGGGTTCGGCCGTGTCGACCCCAACCAGGGCCTCATCCTGCAGGAAACCAACGCCACATGGACGCAAGTGATCGTCAATGCGGTCGAAGCCACCTTCGCCAAGAACATGTCGAACAACTGGCAGATGATTGCCAGCTTTACGCGCCAGTGGCAGCACCTCGAGGGGACGTGGAATCCCACCGATCCTGCGCGCTTCGTCCAACCCGACGCCTACCCCAACAATGGCGACCTGTCGCAGCAACTGTTCGGCAACGGCGACGACAATACGCTGAATGGCGGCGGACGCGAATCGGGCGCGGCGTACAGGCCGTTCTCGCTGCGTATTGGCGGCCAGTGGACTGCGCCGTGGGGCATCAGCGTCGGGGGCAGCTACGTCATTCAGGCGGGCGGCTACGTCGGGCCGCTGCTGATCCAGTTGCCGGCCGCGGATCCCATGTTTGGTCCGACGACCGTCCGTCTCGCGGACGGGAGGACGCAGCCAAACCCGCTGGCGACGCGACTGCGGTTCCAGGGGCCGACGCGCAGCGACGGGCAGATCCGCAACGAGGATGCGAAGTACCTGCAGCTGAAGATCGGACGCGTCGTGAAGTTCGGCACGCGGCAGTTCGAGCCCGCTGTTAACATCTTCAACGCGTTCAACACTGGCGCGAACACGCAGTGGAACGTTGGCGCCAATCAGACCTACAGCCCGAACTATCTGGCGCGCTTCAACCGGCATCCCCCGCGGTCGATCCAGCTGTCCCTGTCGTACAAGTTCTGAACCACGCGCCGGCGCGGCACTTCAGGAGCGGCGGCCCTCAACGGGTCGCCGCTTCTCGTTTCTGAGGGGTTGCGATCGACGGCCGTTCGTGTTCGAGTGTGTCCATGGCTCGCCGGAAACGCCCGCAGACGCCTGCCCCGGCATCGCCGGGCGCGCGGTCTCGCCGACGATGGTTCGGGATCTCGATTGTCATCGTCATCGCCGCCGTGGCGGCTGGCGCAGCACTGTGGATGCGGCCAGCACGTTCCGTTCACAGCGCGTCGCCGGTCAAGGCGAATGTGCTGCTCATCACCCTGGACACGACGCGTGCCGATCGGATCGGCAGCTACGGATACGCCGCGGGGTCGACGCCTCACCTGGATCGTCTCGCGGCTGGTGGGGTGCGCTTTGATCACGCGCTGTCACCGGCGCCTTTGACGCTTCCCGCACATGCCAGCCTGATGACCGGCCGTCAACCTTACGCGCATGGCGTGCGCAACAACGGCTACTTCACCCTGTCGGCCGACGTGCCGACGCTCGCCGAAGCGTTCGCCGCCGCCGGCTACGAGACGGCAGCATTCGTCAGCGCGTTCGTCCTCGATCGCCAGTTTGGGCTGGCGCAGGGCTTTTCGCATTATGACGACACGCTCGATCGCGCGGCGGGCGCCGACTCGTCTCTCGAGCTCGAGCGCCGTGGCGACCGCACGGTCGCAGCGGCGGCGCGGTGGTGGTCGACACGCGCGTCCGCGCCGCCGTTCTTCGTGTGGGTGCACCTGTTCGACGCGCATGATCCCTATGCGCCACCGTCCCCGTTCCGGGAGCAATTCGCTGGCAGGCCGTACGATGGCGAGATTGCGTTCAGCGACGCGTTGATCGGGAGTCTGCTGGAACACGCCGGCTATCGGAAGTCGCCGACGCTCGTGGTGGTGGCCGGCGATCACGGCGAAAGCCTGGGTGAGCACGGCGAGAGTACCCATGGCCTGTTCGTGTATGACTCGGCGCTGCGGGTGCCGCTGATCATGGCCGGCGCGGGCATCACCGCGCCCGCCGTCGTTGCCGCACCAGTCAGGTTGATCGACGTGGCGCCGACAATCGCCAATCTGTTCGGCCTCGACGCGCTTGCGGGCGCCGAGGGCCGAAGCCTGCAGCCGCTGATGACAGGCAACGCCCCCGGGGACGAGGCGCCGCCGATCTATGCGGAAACCTACTTCCCGCAGTTCTTCATGGGCTGGGCGCCCCTCCGCTCGCTGCAAGAGGGGCGATGGAAGTTCATCGACGCGCCCGAGCCGGAGCTCTACGATCTTTCGGTCGACGGCGAGGAGCGCACCAATGTCATCGCGCGCGAGCCGACGCGCGCCCAATCGCTGAAACGCGGTCTGACCTCGATGCTCTCGGCGCACGCCAACACCATGACGCGAACGCCGATGAGCGATGAGGCGCGCCAGCGTCTTGCCGCACTGGGATACGTCAGCGCCGGCACGGCACCGCAGCCGGGCGCGGACACACGCGGGCCCGATCCCAAGCACATGGTCCCGCTGTTCGAGCGGCTCCTCGAGGGCAACCGCGCGCTGGTGAGGGATGACGCGGGGGCCGCGGCCCGCATTGCGAGAGAAATCATCGCAAAGGATCCCGGCAATGCCTTCGCGCGATTGCTGCACGGGCGCGCAGCCTTGGCCCAGGATCGCAATCGCGAGGCGATCGCCGCGTTCAAGGCGTATCTCGAGTTGGTCCCGCAGAGCGCGGATGCACATCATTGGACCGCGCTGGCCGCGCTGCGCCTTGGCGATCGGCAACGCGCCCTGGCCGAGGAGGAGGCC
>JACCSI010000111.1 GCA_013813075.1 Acidobacteriota bacterium
GAGTTTATGAAGCGTTTCGTCTCGGCCGTTGTTCTCGCATCGCTGCCGACGCTCATCGCCGCGCAGGCACCGGCATCCAGCCGGGTCACACTCGACATGTATCTCGATCTCGAGACCGTCTCCGACCCCGAAATCTCACCTGACGGCGCACAGATCATTTACACACGTGGCTGGGTGGACAAGCAGGCCGACCGTCGCGAGACATCGCTGTGGGTGATGAACGCCGACGGCAGCAAGAACCGTTTCCTGGCGCGCGGCAGCAACGCTCGCTGGTCGCCAACCGGCGACCGCATCGCCTACACCGCACAAACCGAGCCGCGCGGCACGCAGATTTTCGTGCGTTACATGGATGCGGAAGGTGCGGTGTCACAAATCACGCGCGTCGAGAAGACGCCGAGCGGCATCGCATGGGCGCCCGACGGCAGCAGTATCGCGTTCACGATGGGCGTCGAGGCGAAGAACGCGTGGACGATCAAGATGCCGCGCGCGCCGGAGGGTGCCAAATGGGTCGAAACGCCGCGCATCGTCGAGCGACTCGATTACCGCTCCGACGGCGCCGGCTTCGATGACGATGCGTATCGACACATCTTCACCGTGCCGGCCACCGGCGGCACCCCTCGGCAACTCACTGACGGCAACTGGAATCACAACGGCATCGAGTGGACGCCGGACAGCAAGCAGATTCTGTTTTCGTCGCTGCGCCTCCCGGATGCCGAGTATCAGTGGCGCGAGTCCGATATCTACGCCGTCCACCTCGACACCGGTGCGATCAAGCAGTTGACCACGCGCAAAGGCCCCGACGGCAATCCGCAAGTCTCCCCTGACGGCAAACGTGTCGCCTATACCGGCAGCGACTGGTCGAAAGATACCTGGCAGGACAGCAAGTTGTATGTCATGAGCATCGACGGCACCGACCACCGCATGGTCTCGGGTGCGTGGGACCGCTCGCCACAGAGCGTCATCTGGAAGGAAGACGGCAACGGCCTGTACTTCACTGCGCAGGATCAGGGCTCGCAGAACCTCTACCTGCTGCCGATTGCCGGCGTGCGCTCGGATGACGTGCAGTCGGTGACGCGGGGGACGCAGATGCTGACCACGGCGAGCATTGCCAAAGGCAAGGCCGTAGGTGTGCTGACCTCGCCGCAGAAGCCTGGTGACATTGTCACCTACGACCTGAACAGCCCAGCCCAGATGAAGCAGTTGACCAACGTCAACGACGACATCCTCGCTGGCAAGAAGCTGGGTGCCGTGACCGAAATGTGGTACAGCTCGGCGGACGGCATGAAGATTCAAGGGTGGTACGTCACGCCGCCCGATTTCGACCCCGCCAAAAAGTATCCGATGCAGCTCCACATCCACGGTGGGCCGCACAGCATGTACGGAGTCGGCTTCAACTTCGGCTGGCAGGAGCACGCGGCCAACGATTACGTCATCCTCTACACCAACCCGCGCGGCAGCACCGGTTACGGCAGCTCGTTCGGCAACCAGATTATGCGCGCCTATCCCAGCAAGGACTATGACGACCTCATGGCGGGCGTCGATGAGTTGCTCAAGAAAGGCTTCGTGGATCAACGCAACATGTTCGTCACCGGCTGCAGCGGCGGCGGCGTGTTGACGGCGTGGACCGTCGGCAAGACCGATCGCTTTGCGGCGGCGTCTGCGAACTGTCCGGTCATCGACTGGATGAGTTGCGTCGGTACCACCGACGGCGCGAGCTGGTACTACAACTTTGAAAAGCTGCCGTGGGAAGACCCGAGCGAGCACATTCGCCGCTCGCCGCTTACGTATGTCGGCAACGTCAAGACGCCCACCATGTTGATGACGGGCGTCAACGACCTGCGGACGCCAATGCCGCAGACCGAGCAGTTTTACAGTGCGTTGAAACTCCTGAAAGTGCCGACGGCAATGATTCGCTTCAATGACGAGTGGCACGGTACGACCTCGCGTCCGTCGAACTTCATGCGCACGCAGCTGTATCTGCGTCATTGGTTCGACAAACACAAGAGGCCGGCGGTCACCTCGACGACAACCGCGCAGCCGCAGTAACGCACGAAGCCACAGAGGCGCGGAGGTCATGAAACACAGGCTTCTGAGTCTCTGTGGCACCTGCATGGATAGAGGGTGAGATGAAGCGTTATCTGGTGCTTGGCATTTTCGTTGGTGTCGTGGCGGCGACGTCCGCGCAGTCGCCCGTCGATCTCGGAACCGTCGCGCGAATCAAGCAGGAAGCGCTCACTCGTTCGCAGGCCATGGAGCACGTCAGCTGGATGAGCGACGTGTACGGGCCGCGCGTCACCGGCACGCCGAACTTTCAACAGGCGGCGGACTGGGCTCAGAAGCAGCTGACCGAGTTTGGACTGTCGAATGTGCACCAGGAGCGCTTTGCCTTCGGCCAGGGCTGGCGCGTCGAGCGATTCTCCGCCCATCTCGTCACGCCCGAGCCGATGCCCATCATTGGCTATCCACGGACCTACTCGCCGTCGACGAAGGGTGCGGTCGCGGGTGATGTCGTGAGGGTAGATATCCGTGGCGACGCCGACTTCGCCAAATACAAGGGACAGCTGAAGGGAAAAATCGTGTTGCCGCAGACCGTGCGTCGCGTACGCATGCTCGACGATCGACTCGTCCTGCGGATGACCGACGAGGAAATCGCCGAAGCGCGGACGACACCCATTCCCGCGGCGACAGCGGCTGGCCCGGCCGGTGGAGCCGGTGCCTCTGGCGGGAGCACCGGCCCGACACTGGCCGAGCGCATCGCGCAGTTTTACGTCGCCGAAGGTGTCGCGGGACTCCTTGAGCGCGGCTCCGATACCGATGTCTCCGCCGGCGGCAGCGACCTGTCGTGGACGACGCAGCGCGCCGATGGCGGGACGATTTTTCCGGGCAGTGGCGGGAGTCGGGATCCAAAGACGGCACCACAGGTTCCGTCCGCGACAATTGCCGTCGAGCACTACAACCGCATGGTGCGCGTGCTCGAGAAGGGCCAAGCTGTACGCGTCGAACTGAACATTCAGACCACGTTCTACCCCGAGGCGCCAGCGGCGCCCAACGGCATCAACATCCTCGGCGACATTCCGGGCACTGACCTCGCCGACGAAGTCGTGATCATGGGCGCGCACTTCGACACCACACCCGGCGCCACCGGCGCGACCGACAACGCCACGGGGGCGGCGGCGATGATGGAGGTAGTGCGCGTCATCAAGGCGCTGGGACTGCGTCCCCGGCGGACGATTCGCGTCGCACTGTGGGGCGCGGAGGAACAGGGGCTGCTCGGCTCGCGCGCCTACGTCGCCGAGCACTACGGTACTGAAGCCAGCCCGAAGCCGGCACACGCCAAGGTGGCCGCGTATTACAACCTCGATAACGGCACCGGCAGGATTCGCGGTATCTGGGGGCAGGGCAACCTTGGCGCGATGGCGATGTTCCGTCAGTGGATTGAGCCGGTGCGCGATCTGGGGGTCGAGATCGTCGGGCCACGGGCCGTGTCGGCGACTGATCACGCGTCGTTTGAAAACGCCGGCATCCCCGGGTTCCAGTTCATCCAGGAACGGCTCGAGTACAACTCGCGCACCCATCACTCCAACATGGATTTCGTCGATCGGGTTCAGCGCGACGACCTCGTGCAGCAGGCGGCCGTCGCCGCGGTCTTCGCGTGGTCCACGGCAAATGCCGCGGAGAAGCTGCCGCGCAAATCAGTCGCGCCGCCGCCCACCCAATAAGCGGGCGTTTGATCTCGACAGCGACTTCGGATAGGCTCAGAGAACAGTCATGTTCGTGTTTCACGTGCACCACGTCCACCATTTCCGTTCCGCGAACGGGCGGGCCGACGTGCGCGTGTAGCAATCCGACGAACTCAAGGATTCACGCCAAGGCCCGCCACCAGCGGGCCTTTTTTATTTCCGGAGCCACATCGTGGCCCTGGAGGCGGGCAAAGGGCTGAGAACACGAAGGGAAGAATGATGGATTTCGGTAAGTTGGACGGGCTCATTCCTGCGGTCGTGCAGGACGCCGAGAGCAATGAGGTGTTAATGGTCGGGTTCATGAACGACGCGGCGTGGGCGATTACCCAGGATACGGGGTACGTCACGTTCTTCAGCCGCACTCGCAATACCCTGTGGACCAAAGGCGAGACCTCGGGAAATCGACTTGCGGTCAGGCAGATGTACATCGATTGTGACGAGGACACGGTGCTGATCAAAGCGGCCCGGGAAGGCGACGGCAACGTGTGCCACACCGGTGCGCGGACCTGCTTCACTCTCATTGCGCGCGAAGTCAGATCCGCGACGGGTTCGGGCCGATGACGTTGCGCCTCGGTCTTCCGAAAGGGTCGCTCGAAGCGTCAACCGTGCAGCTGTTCGAACGCGCCGGCTACAAGATCCTGATCAACTCGCGATCCTACTTTCCGACGATCGACGACCCCGACGTCGAGTGCATGTTGATTCGCGCGCAGGAAATGGCCCGCTACGTCGGCGACGGGGTGCTCGATGCCGGTCTGACGGGCATGGACTGGATCGCGGAGCATCAACTTGGCCACCCCGATGAGGCGCCGCTGGTGCCGGTGGCCGATCTCGTCTACGCGAAGCAAAGCTTTGGCAAGGTCCGTTGGGTGCTGGCCGCCCCCGAGGATTCGCCGTTCCAGACTGTTGCCGATCTCCACGGCAAGCGCATTGCGACCGAACTGGTGCGGGTCACGAAGAACTACTTCACCAACAAGGGGCTCGACGTTGACGTCGAGTTTTCGTGGGGCGCCACCGAGGTCAAGCCGCCGGTCCTCGCCGACGCCATCGTCGAGGCCACCGAGACGGGCTCGACCCTGCGCGCCAACCGGTTGCGCGTTCTCGACACGGTGACCGAGTCCAACACGCAGCTCATCGCCAACGCCTCGGCCATGACCGACGCGTGGAAGAGGACAAAGATCGAGAATCTTGCGCTGCTGTTGAAGGCGGCGATCGCGGCGCAGGGACGCGTCGGGCTGATGCTCAACGTCAAACAGACCGAGCTGCTGTCGGTGCTCGCGATCCTGCCGGCGCTGCAACGTCCGACCATCTCGTCGCTGAGCGATCCGGAATGGGTCGCCGTCAACACGATTCTGGAAGAGAAAACCGCGCGCGATCTCATCCCGAAGCTGAAAGCCGCCGGCGGCCATGGCATCGTCGAGTACCCGCTCAACAAGATTGTCGAGTAGTCGACGGGGTTGGGCTTCCTGATCGCGTAGCACGTGCGCAGGCGGTTGGCCGCGCAACAAAGGAACCGAATTGATCCGCATCGTCGAGGCGTCAGACCGCACGGCCGTCGCTGCACTGCTCTCTGCCACGCGTGTGCGTGATGCCGAGATCGAGCGCCGCGCCGCGAAAATCGTCGAGGACGTCCGTACCGGTCGCGACCGCGCGTTGCGCCGATACGCGACAGAGCTCGACGGACTGGTCGGACCGCTCGAGATCTCGCGGTCGGAGTGGGCGCCTGCAGCGGCCACGTTGCCGCGCGCCGTGCGGACGGCGCTCAAGCGCGCCGCCCTGCATATCCGGCGGGTCGCGCGCGCGCAATCGCCGCGTCCGTTCCGCACGCGCGTCGCTGCGGGGGTGAGCGTCGAGCAGCGCGTCATTCCGCTCGACCGTGTCGGCTGCTATGTGCCGGGCGGACTCTATCCTCTGCCGTCCTCGCTCCTGATGACTGCGGTTCCGGCTCGGGTTGCGGGCGTCCGGGAGATTATCGCGGTCTCGCCGCGTCCACATCCGGCGGTGCTTGCGGCCGCACTGGAAGCGGGTGTCGATCGCTTCTTCCAGGTTGGCGGTGCGCATGCCGTCGCCGCCATGGCATACGGGACGGGCACGGTACCGCGTGTCGACAAGATCGTGGGGCCTGGCAACCGCTGGGTCGCCGCGGCGAAGGCGATCGTCAGCAGCGATTGCGCGATCGACTTTTACGCCGGCCCCACGGAAATTCTTGTCGTCGCGTCGAAAGGTCGTCCCGAGTGGATAGCGGCAGATCTGCTCGCACAGGCGGAACACGACCCGGATGCCCGTGCCGTCTTGATCACGCCCAGCCGGCGACTGGCCGCGGGCGTGGTCGCGCATGTCGAGCGGCTCGCGCCCACGGATGGGCCCGCGCGCGCGTCGCTTGCGTCACACGGCGGCATTATCATCACCCGCACGCTCACCGACGCCATGCGGCTGGCCAATGCGGCGGCGCCGGAGCACTTGGTGGTGGAGTCGGAGGTGCTGGCACGGCAGGTCACCTGTGCGGGCGCCGTGTTCGTCGGTCCGTGGACCGCGCAAGTCGCCGGCGACTATGCCATTGGTTCCAATCACGTGCTGCCCACCGCGGGCGCGGCCCGTTTCCGTGGGGGGCTCAACGCCGCGGATTTTGTGCGCCTGGTGTCGTTCCAGCGAGTCACGCGTCAGGGGTTGCGCCTGCTGGCCCCAACCGTGACCGCGTTGGCGCGGGCGGAAGGACTCGACGCGCACGCACGCTCCATCGACATCAGAACATTCCAACAATGACACGCATCCAAGGCGTACCCGATTTCGGCCCCGGCCTCCGTCTTCACCTCAACGAGAACACCGGCGGATGTTCGCCGGCGGTCGTCGCCGCCGTGCGTGCCTTCGACGCGCGCGGCCTGGCGACGTATCCGGACTATCGCGCTGCGGTGATCGAAACCGCCGCATTCCTCGGCGTCGACCCCGAATGGCTGGTGTTGACCAACGGGCTCGACGAAGGCGTGCTGCTGACCGCCATTGCTTGTTTGACGCAGACGCCCGGTGCGCCGGCGCCGGAAGTCGTGATGCCCATGCCTGCGTTCGAAACCTACATCACCACGGCAAAGGCTCTGGGTGCCCGCATCGTCGCCGTGCCGCCGGGTCCGGACTATGCGTTCCCGACCGCAGCGGTGCTGGCAGCGGTCACCCCGAATACACGACTGATCTACATCAACAACCCCAACAATCCCACGGGTCAGCGTGTCTCCAAGCAGGCGATTCGCCGCATCGCCAGTGAGGCCTCACACGCGATCGTCTTCGTCGACGAGGCCTATCACGACTTCATGGAGGAGAACTTTCTCGACGAGGCCGTGTCGTATCCCAACGTGCTGGTGGGACGCACCTTCTCAAAAGCACACGGCCTGGCCGGCATGCGCGTCGGCATCATGGTGGCACCGCCGCCGGTCCTCGAGCCGATTCGCTTCGTGATGCCGCTCTTCAATCTCAACGTCGTCGCGGTGCAGGCCCTGCGCGCGGCGCTGACCGACCGTGACTTCACACCGTGGTACGTCACCCAGGCCACTGAGTCGAAGCGGCGGTTGTATGACGTTCTCGACCGCGTCGGCCTGAAGTACTGGAGGAGTGCCGCCAATTTTGTGCTCGTGGACGGCGGCGCGCGGGCGAGCGAGATCGTCGACGGCTTGCTCGCGCATGGCGTGCTCGTGCGCGATCGCACCAAAGACCCGTATTGCCCGAACTGCTTCCGCATTACCGCGGGTGTCGTCGAGCACACGCAGGAGGCGGTCGAGGCGCTGGAGGCGTTGTGCGCAAATCAGTAGTCGAGCGGGTCACGGCGGAGACACAGATTCGCGTTGACCTCCATCTTGACGGCACCGGCCGCTTCGACAACCAGACCGGTGTGCGCTTTTTCGACCACATGCTCGACCTGGTGGCACGACATGGCGCGTTCGATCTCACCATCCGCGCTCGGGGCGACCTCGACGTCGATCAGCATCACACCGTCGAGGATGTCGGGATCGCGCTCGGCGAGGCGGTCAGCCAGGCACTCGGTGACCGCAAGGGAATCAATCGGGCCGGGTACTTCGTGATGCCGATGGACGAGACGCTTGCGGTGGCGGCCATCGATCTGGGTGGACGGCCGCACACGGTCGTCAACACACTGGTGAAGGTACGGCTGGTCGGGGATCTGCAGAGCGAGCTGGTGCACGACTTCTTTGCAGGCTTTGCGATGGGGGCACGGGCCAACGTGCACCTGAAGGTGATGTACGGCCGTTCGAACCACCACAAGATCGAAGCCTGTTTCAAGGCGTTCGCCCGCGCGTTGCGCGTGGCGTGCGCCAAAGACAAGCGGATGGCGAGGATGTTGCCGAGCACGAAGGGATTGTTGTGATTGCGCTGGTCGACTACGGGGCGGGCAACCTGACCTCGGTGCGGAAGGCCTTGTCGGCGATCGGCGCGGACTACTGCACGCCCACTGCCCCGGCAGCGCTCGAGTCCATGAGTGCGATCGTTGTCCCCGGCGTCGGACACTTCGAGGCGACGCGCGTCCTCGACCAACACTGGCGTGCCGCGATTCGCAGCGCGGTCGAGCGCGGCGCCGCGCTCTTCGGCATCTGCCTGGGCATGCAATGGTTGTTTGAAGGCAGCGACGAGGCACCCGGCCTGGCCGGCCTCGGCGTGTTTCGCGGGTCCTGCGTACATCTGGCCGGCCCGCCTCACGGGACCGGTCCTTTCAAAGTGCCGCACGTGGGCTGGAACAGCTTGAGGTTTCCAGGTCTGAGCATGTCGATGAGCGGGCTGGCACAGGACACCCAGGTGTACTTCACGCACTCCTACGTCGCACCCGTTGTGCCCGAATCCGCGGCGGTCACCACCTATGGCGTCGAGTTCTCGGCGGCCGTTGAGCAGGGTCGCGTCGCAGGCGTGCAGTTTCACCCCGAAAAGTCCGGCGACGCCGGCCTGCGCATTCTGAAGAACTGGCTCGATGCTGTCTAAGCGGATCATCGCGTGCCTCGACGTGCGCGACGGTAAGGTGGTCAAGGGGACCAACTTCGAGGGACTTCGCGACGCTGGTGACCCAGCGGAATTGGCGGCGCGCTACAACCGCGACGGCATCGACGAGATCGTCATCCTCGACGTCACGGCCACGCTCGAAGCGCGCCAGGCGCGGGCGCACACAATTCACGCGGTGGCCCGCGAGATCTTCCTGCCGCTCTGCGTGGGCGGGGGTATTCGCACCGAAGCCGACGCCGCGGCAGCGATCGAGGCGGGCGCCGACAAAGTCAGCTTGAACACGGCGGCGCTCCACGATCCGTCGCTCATCACCCGACTGGCGGCACGTTATGGAAGCCAGGCGGTCATTGTCGCGATCGACGCCAAGCGCCAGAACGGCCGCTTTGAAGTCTATGCGCGCAGTGGCACCGACCACACCACGCGCGACGCGGTGGAATGGGCCCGCGAGGCAACCGGACGCGGCGCCGGCGAGATTCTCCTCACCTCGATCGACCGCGATGGAACACGGTCGGGGTTCGACTGCGAGCTGACTGCGGCGGTGTCGAACAGTGTCCCCATCCCGGTGATCGCGTCGGGCGGCGCGGGGACATTCGAGCACTTCAGCGAGGTCTTCACCGCCGGACAGGCCGACGCCGCCCTCGCCGCCTCGATTTTTCACTTCAATGAGAAGAGCGTGAGCGAGCTCAAATACCACCTCCGCAGCCGAGACATCGCAGTGCGGCTCTGACCGGGTATTCGCCACAGAAATCACGCAGACCAGGGAGAGTACGATCGCGGGGCACAGAGACTATGATCGAGGGTCGTTGTGAGAATCAGGATCGCGTCTGTTGTTTCGGCCCTGCGCTCAGGGTGCCCGATGTCGCTGTGGCCCGTTCGAGACCAAGACCGGGCCGAGACGTGACCGCGACCGTGAAGCGTGCGCCATGCTGATACCGTCGATTGATCTCAAAAGTGGCAAAGTCGTGCAGCTTGTGCAGGGGGAGAAGCTCGCCATGGAATCGAGCGATCTCAACGGCTGGATCGAACGCTTTGCGAAGTTTCCCAAGGTGCAACTGATCGATCTCGACG
>JACCSI010000146.1 GCA_013813075.1 Acidobacteriota bacterium
GAACACCCACGCGCGCGGTTGCGAAACATCACACCTGGATTCTTTGCGGCGCTCGGCGTCCCAACCCTGGCCGGCCGCGATTTCACCGAAAACGACCGACGCGACAGCGAGCTCGTGGTGATTGTCAGTCAAACCATCGCGCAGCGGCTCTTCCCCAACGGCGAAGCGCTGAACCGGCGCATGTGGTGGACCGACCCCTACATGGGATCGCCCGCACCCCGTCGCATTGTCGGCATCGTGACGGACGTGGACGACGAGAACGTGGTAGCCGGGCCGGCGCCCACGATTTATCACCCATTCCGGCAGATGCCGTTCGCCAACCGTCTGTTCGTGCACACGGCAGGTGACCCTTATCTTCTCGTGACAGCGGTGACGCGGATTATTCGCGACATGTCCGCGGACCAACCTGTGGAGCGCGCGGCCACCCTCGCGGACGTGCGGGCGACAGTTCTGGCACCGGAGCGGCTGAACGCCTTCGTGCTGTCCGGATTCGGCGGCGTCGCGCTGCTGATCGCCGTCGTCGGCGTGGCGGGCGTGTTGGCGTTCCTGGTGAGTGCGCGCAGGCGCGAGTTCGGCGTGCGGCTGGCTATTGGCGCGACACCGCGCGGTCTGCTTCTGCACGTCCTGTCGCAGGGAGTGGTCATCGTGACCATCGGCATCATCGTCGGTGTCGTCGGCGGCTACGCAGTCGGCCGGGTGGCAGAGAGCTACCTCGAGAGCGTCCGCCTGCCGGGCGCGCTGCCAATTCTTGGTGCGGCAGCCGTGCTCGTTGGCGCCGCTACGCTCGCCTCGCTGATGCCCGCTGCGCGCGCATCGCGCGTGGACGTGTTGCAGGCGCTCCGGACGGAATAGACGCGATGCCAACGGCTCACGGCGCGCCGCCTGGATCACGACAAACAAGCAATGTGATCGGAATGCCTAACATGACGATGACGACACACGAAGCAACGTCCCGCACCCCTCTCCGGCTCTGGCCTGGCGTCGTCGCCGCGGTGCTGTTGGTCTTGACCCGGTTTGTCCTCCCCGCGATTGCGCCAGACGCACAGTTCTTCGGCGTCGACGCTCAGCTGATCGCAGTCGTGAGCGGACTGTTGTTCGCGGTAACCATCCTGGTGTGGTGGATGTTCTTCAGCCGTGCGCCGTGGCCCGAGCGCCTGACCGCCATCGGCGTGATGCTCGTCGCCATCGTCGCGATTCGGCCGCTCACACACGCCTCGATTCAGGGCGGAATGATGGGCATGATGTTCTACATCTATGCCGTCCCCGTGACCTTGAGTCTGGCCTTTGTTGCCTGGGCAGTCGCGAGCCGTCCACTCTCGGAAGGTCGCCGCCGCGCGGCGATGGTCGCGGCCATCCTGATCGGCTGCGGCGTGTGGACGCTGGCCCGAACGAATGGGATGCTCGGCGGCGTGGCGGAACTCGAATGGCGCTGGACGCCGACTGCTGAAGAACGGCTTCTTGCCCAGGAGACCAGCGAGGACCCGCAGGCGGCTCCGCCGCCTCCTGCACCAGCGGCCATCGCCAAGGCGCCGATAGCGGCCCAGGCCGACCACAGGCCTGTGGCAGTCCCGGAGGTTTCCGCGGCAGCAAAGATTGACACCGCCGCTCCTGCCGCAGCTGCGCCGGAAGCCGGGCTTCCGGCGAGCGAAGGGGACTTTACGCGCGCCGAATGGCCAGGCTTTCGCGGCCCGGACCGCGACAGCGTCGTCCGCGGCGTGAGCATCAACACCGACTGGTCCGCCGCGCCGCCCCTCGAAATGTGGCGTCGGCCGATCGGACCGGGGTGGTCGTCTTTCGCCGTCAGGGGCGACCTTCTCTACACGCAGGAGCAGCGCGGAGACGATGAGATCGTCACCTGCTATCGGGTGTCCACGGGTGAGCCGGTGTGGCGCCATCGCGACCCCACCCGATTCTGGGAATCGAATGGCGGCGCCGGTCCCCGCGGGACGCCGACTCTCCACCGCGATCGCGTTTACGCCTTCGGTGCGACCGGTGTCCTCAACGGGCTCGACGCCGCGACAGGCAAGGTGGTGTGGTCGCGCAACGTCTCGACCGATACTGGCAGGAAAATCCCGGACTGGGGGTTCGCCAGCTCGCCACTGGTGGTTGACGACGTCGTCGTCGTTGCCGCGGCCGGCACGCTCGCTGGTTATGACATCGCTACTGGCGAACCGCGTTGGCAAGGTCCCTCTTACGGCGGCAGCTACAGCTCGCCACATCGCGTGACGATCGCCGGGGTTGATCAGATCGTGCTCCTCGGCGGACCGGGAGCGGTAAGCGTCGCGCCAACCACTGGAGCGGTCCTCTGGGAGCATAAGTGGGCGCCGGGGGCCATCGTTCAACCGGCGATGACTGCGGACGGCGACGTCGTGATTAACGCGCTGGCCGGAGCGGGAGGCATGGGCACGCGCCGCCTTCATCTCACGCAGGGCTCTGGCGAATGGAAAGTCGAAGAGCGTTGGACGTCGAACGGGCTGAAACCGTACTTCAACGACTTCGTCGTTCACGAAGGGCATGCGTTTGGCTTCGACGGCAACATTCTCTCGAGCATCAACCTCGAGGACGGCACGCGCAAATGGAAGGGTGGACGCTATGGCAACGGTCAGCTGGTACTGCTGGCCGATCAGGACTTGCTGCTGGTGCTGTCAGAAGAGGGCGAGCTCGCCCTGGTAGCAGCGACCCCCGACAAATTCACCGAGGTCGCGCGCTTTCCGGCACTTGATGGCAAGACCTGGAACCATCCAGTGCTGGTCGGCGATGTTTTGCTGGTGCGCAATGGTGAGGAGATGGCGGCTTTCCGGTTATCGGTGGTCGGCCGCTGACCCGCCTCTCGCGTGTCTCCTGCAATCGGCGGCCGAGTCGGCGACCGCCACCGTCGCGACTCCGCAAGTGACGTCTTCGGCCGGCGGTCAGCGAATCCGCCACCCGTTGACCGGGCCTGCATGAAAGAAGGCCGCCGGCGTCATCACGCCCTCCTTCTTGAACACGACGCCGTCCTTCATCACAAACTGCACGCGCTTCAAGGTGTCGAGATCCTCGAGCGGATTACCAGGCACGGCAATGAAGTCAGCAAAGAAGCCGGCCTTGATCGGTCCCCGCGTCTGCTCGGTTTCGCTGACCTTGTATCCGTTGATGGTCAGCGCGCGGAGCGTGTCGGCATTAGGGATACCCGCGTCCGTCCACACCCGCAGAAACTCCAGGCACAACTCGCCGCGCGTCTTGCCCTCCACCCAGTAATCGGCGTCGGTGGAAAACGTCAGGGGCACCTTGTTGGCGTACGCGTTCTTCAATCCGTCCACGGTGCGGCGGTACGCCTCGGGCGACACCGGGTGGCCGGCCAGCCCCGGCGGTGTCTCGGTGCCGGCGCGCCAGATGCCCTTCTGCGCCATCAACTTGTGCATTTCATCGTTGAGCGCGCCCGAGTGTGCAATCGACCAGATACCGGCGTCGATGGCATTCTTGGCACCGGCGAGGGTCTGCACATGCCCTTCGACCTTCATCCCGGATTTTGCCGATTCGCGAATGATCAGGCGAATCTCGTCGGCGGTGTAGCCGTATGGCTTGCAATCGACGCAGATCTTGATGACCTTGGCTCCGAACAGCACGTTCTGCCGAATTGCCTTGACGATCTCGTCCGGCGTGTCCGCATCCAGGTACTCCGGATAGACGATGTTGTGGTCCTTGGCCATCTCCGGCGTCGGGAAGAACTGGCCGCCCATGCCACCGATGATGATGCCGGAATTGATAATCGTCGGGCCTGGAATCCAACCTTGCTCGATGGCCTGTCGCAGGGCGGTGTCGGCGTAGTTGCCGTTGTTGCCCATGTCGCGCACGATCGTGAAACCCGACGCCAGCATCTGGATGCCGTTCGATGCCGCCTGGATGGCGCGAAGCGCCGTCGACTCCTGGACGTAGGTGTAGTAGTAGACGTTGTTCTCCGGCACCGGCTTGTAGGTGAGCGCCAGGTGGTTGTGCGCCTCCACCAGCCCCGGCATGACGGTGAGCTGCGAGAGGTCGATCACCTGCGCCCCCGGCGGAATGGTGACGGTGGGCCCCACCTCGCGGATGCGACGGCCTTCGACCAGGATCACCTGGTTGGTGAGCACTGTGCCGGTATCCGGATCCAGAAGGCGTCCGGCGCGGATCGCGGTGATGGCCGGGCCTGGCTGCGCGGGCGGCGGCGTCTGACCGAACGCGCCCGTGACGCCGAGCACGCAAATCAAGAAAAGGGATGCGGTGTGTCTCATGGCCGAGAGAATACATCCGGTCATTCTGATCGCGCTCGAGTAACCGAAGGCCGCTGGCCGGTATGTTGCGATGCAGGCAGGCACGACGCCGGGCGCTCCAACTCGGTAGCGCGATGTTAAGCTCACGCAAACGAGGGCTTATGCGACTGGACAGACGACGGTCGGTGTTGACCGCGGTAGCCTGCACGGCGGCAATACTGACGGCGGCAATACTGACGGCCGCAATGCTGACGGCTGCGTCGCACGCGCAGCCTGCGGCGCAACCGCGTCCCGGAGAGTGGCGGACGTATGGCGGCGACCTCGGGCATGCCCGCTATGCCGCGCTCGATCAGATCAATGCGCAGAATTTCAGCACGCTGCAAGTCGCGTGGCGGTTCAAGACCGACGGCCTCGGCCCGCGTCCCGAGTTCAACCTGCAGTCAACGCCGCTGATGGTCAACGGCCTCTTGTTCTCCACCGCCGGCACCCGACGCGCCGTCGTTGCCCTCGATGCGGCGAGCGGCGAGATGCGCTGGATGCACAGCGAGCTCGAAGAGCGCCGCGGCGCGGCGGCGCCGCGTCAGCTGTCCGGGCGTGGCCTGGCGTACTGGACTGACGGGACAGAGGAACGAATTCTCTATGTCACGCCGGGCTACCGCCTGATCGCGCTCGACGCAAGAACCGGCGCGCGGGTTGCGGCGTTTGGCGACAACGGCAGCGTCGATCTCAAACGCGATTTCGATCAGGAGATCGACCTCACGACCGGAGAAGTCGGTCTGCATGCGACGCCGATCGTGGCCAGAGACCTGGTCATCGTCGGCGCCGCGCACGCGACGGGCGCTAATCCGAAGAGCAAGAGCAACGTCAAGGGCTACGTGCGCGCGTTCGATGTCCGTACGGGCAAGCGGCGCTGGATCTTCCACACCATTCCGCGGCCGGGCCAGTCCGGATACGACACCTGGCTCAACGAGTCGGCGTCGTACACCGGCAACACCGGCGTGTGGGCGCAGATCTCCGTAGACGAAGAACTGGGCCTCGCATACTTGCCCGTGGAAATGGGCACTGGGGATTACTACGGCGGTCATCGCCCCGGCAACAACCTGTTCAGCGAAAGTCTGGTCGCCATCGACTTGCTTACCGGTGAACGCAAGTGGCACTTTCAGTTGGTGCATCACGGCATTTGGGATATGGATATCCCGGCGGCGCCCATCCTTGGCGACGTCACCATCAACGGCCGTCGGCGAAAAATCATTGCGCAACCCACCAAGCAGGCGTTCCTGTATGTGTTCGATCGTCAGACCGGCGAGCCGATCTGGCCAATCGCGGAGCGGCCGGTCGCGCGCGGCGATGTGCCGGGCGAATGGTATTCGCCGACGCAGCCGTTCCCAACCAAGCCGGCGGCGTACGACCGACAAGGGCTGGCCGTGGACGACCTGGTCGATTTCACCTCTGAACTGCGCGCCGAGGCGGTCGCCGCGGTGGCGAAGTACCGGCTCGGACCGATCTTCACTCCGCCCTCGTTGAGTCGTGCGGAGGGCCCACTCGCGACGCTGGCGATGGCCGCTCAGGGCGCGGCAACGAATTGGCCCGGCGGATCCTTCGACCCGGAGACGGGCATGGTGTATGTGTCGTCGCAGCGCGTCGTCTCCGTGCTTGGGCTCGTGCCGGCGCCACCGGCGACTGGGTCAAGTTCATCGGACTTCGCGTACCACCAGGGCACGGCGTTGTCCGGTGCACGCCGAACGGGGGGCGCGGGCTCAGCGACCGCGGGCGACGACGCGTCCACCGCAGATGGTGGCACCCGTGCGCTGACGGTGCGTGGCCTGCCGCTGATCAAGCCACCCTATGGGCAAATCAGCGCCATCGATCTCGATGCCGGTGAGATCCGCTGGCAGGTGCCGCACGGCGAAACGCCGGACCTGATTCGCAACCACCCGGATCTCAAAGCGCTGAAGGTCGGACGCACCGGTCAGCCAGGGAGCGTGGGGACGCTCGTAACAAAGACGCTGCTGATTGCCGGCGAAAGCAGCTTCACGACCACCGCAAGTGGACGCGGCGCAATGCTGCGCGCCTACGACAAAGCGACCGGCAGGGAGGTGGGAGCGGTGTTCATTCCTGCCCCGCAGACAGGGTCGCCGATGACTTATCTGTTAAGTGGCCGGCAGTACTTGGTCATCGCCGTCAGCGGGGCGGGATACAGCGGCGAGTTGATCGCGTTCGCGCTTTCATAAGTCTTTTAAGTGGCGCGTGTTCATCCACACTACCTCAGCCCTCTCCTTCAGGGGGTCGCGGTGCCACCAGCGCCGGACGGAGTGGATGAAACCCTTCGTGCCGCAGCCGAAGCTTGCCGAGGGACGGACTCACTTGGTCGACACAATCGCCCAAGTTTTGCAAACGCGGGCTTGATGTCGCGTCGACATCTTGCTACTCTCCCTCGAAGGTTTCCAGCCTCACCGACACGGGGTCGCCTCGCCAGAGGCTGTGCGGTGTCCGTCCTCAAGGCTGTCGACCACCAATTCTCGCGATTTCCCACGCGATAGTGTGTGTATGCAAGTTTGTGGCTGAACAAGGGGGCCGCATGCCCGAAATTTTTGGCGCTCGATTGCGCCATCGACGTGAAGAACGGCAGATCGATCTCATCTCGATCGCCAAACAGACGAAGATCAAACCGTCGCTGCTCGAAGCGCTGGAGCGGGACGACGTGTCCCAATGGCCCTCCGGGTTCTATCGGCGTGCCTTCATTCGTGCCTATGCCCAGGCGATCGACCTCGACCCTGATGCCGTCGTCCGCGAATTTCTTGCAGTGCATCCCGAGCCGCCGGCAGTCGACGTGCTCGCGGCGATGGCGTCAACGCTCGGTACAGGC
This sequence comes from Acidobacteriota bacterium, assembly GCA_013813075.1. GTDB lineage: Bacteria > Acidobacteriota > Vicinamibacteria > Vicinamibacterales > UBA2999 > JACCSI01. Next base: position 7,093 of record JACCSI010000146.1, read on the forward strand.
GACAAATATACGCGAGCCGCAACGAACAGGGTTTTCGGCGTCGTCGGCCTGGCGATTGGGTCGCTTTCCCGGCTGCGACGCGGTGATCCTGAGCTTCCCGTGACGCCGGCGGCGGCTCCCGCGCCCGTCCCCCCTTTCGCCATCGCAGCCGCAGCCCCAGCCGCAGACGCAGCCGTAGTCGCGCCCGCGTCCACCCGACCCGAGCCCACCAACGAAGCGCCTTCGGACAGTCGACC
>JACCSI010000149.1 GCA_013813075.1 Acidobacteriota bacterium
GACAGATCGCTCTACAACGTGACGGGTGTCTCTGTGGTTTCGGCCATCGTACGCTACGGTTAGCAGGTGGAATGGAGTTGGGCAGCCTGGCTCGGCAGCGTCGCGGCCGTGGTGATTTCAGGCCTGGCGGCGTGGCTGGAAGACAGCTGGGCGCCGCGTCCCGGCCTCGAAATGGGATTTGTGAATCACGGCGGCATGTGGGGAGATTTACTGCTGCTCCCGCTTGCCAACGCCGTGATTGTGCCGCACCTCACCGTGGGTCCGTGGATGGCGGGAGCTCTGGTGGTGTCGTCCTTCGCGTCCGTCTGGGTGCACATTTATTGGTATCGCGGCTATAAGGCCGCGCCCTCTCCGGACCATTCGGTCGCACCCGGGGCCGAGGCACCGGATGACGGCGAGATGGTCCAGGAATACGCCGTCCGGCGCGGACGCGGGGGCGAGCACATGTGGCCAGCGCGGCCCCATGGATCCTGGCGGCGTGATCTGTCGTGGGCGGGGTGGGCGCACGTGGTGTACGTGATTGGCGAACTGGGGTTGCTCATTGGTTTTCTGCTGCACGCGATGCCGATTGACGTCGTGCTCGTCGTGACCGCGGTGTTCACGGTGCACATCGCGATCGGACTGCTGCAGCCGCGCTATTTCCTGAGCGGCCACCTTGCGACGGCGACCGAGCAGCCGTTGCTCTTGCCGCTGTTGCTGGGACTGTGGGCGGTGTCGTTAGTGAAAATCGTGGGACTCGATCGCCTCGCCGGGTGACAGCCCGTCGAGGCGCAGCACTTTTTCCGCACGCACCGCCGTGACGCCGTCTTCCGTCTGCACAATGCCCTCGACAATGAGAAACGGCGCTTCGACCAGCGTCGTCTTTTCCAGATCGTAAAAATCGGGCCGCACGATGATGTTGGCGACGCCGGTTTCGTCTTCGAGCGTCAGAAACACAAATCCTTTTGCCGTCCCGGGCCGCTGACGGGTGATGACCATCCCGGCGGTGCGGACACGACGCCCGGTGCGCTCGCGGGGCAGCTCATTGGCGGGGACGATGCCGCGCATCGACAGTTCGTGGCGCCGGAACGACATCGGGTGTGGACCGATGGTGAGGCTGGTGCCGGCGTAGTCGGCAATCAGCCGTTCGCTCGGAGTCATTGGCGCGAGGGGTGACTGGCCGTCCGCACCTGGTAGAGGTGAGCCGTCAGGCCCGCCGGACCTCGAGTGCGGAGATCCACGTGCGTCCTCCTCTTCGTCAAACAACTCGCCTGCGGGGCGGACGACTCGCTCGACCTGCCACAACGCGGAGCGGCGATCCAGGCCGAACGAGTTCAAGGCGCCGATTTCGGCGAGCATCGTGATCTCGTCGCGACGCAGCCCAATGCGGCGCGCGAACTCGTCGATGGTGGCAAACCGCCGCTTGGCCGGTACGGAAATGGTCCAGTGATGCGAGCAGACGTTGCAGAAGCAGCCGTCCGTCTGATCGATCATGGACGGATCGTCGCAGCCGCATTTCGGACACACGGATGAGAGGCTCGGGTCGGAATGCGGAGTGCTGAGGGCGGCATGTGGCATCGCCGCAATTTTTTTTCCGATCTCTTCGCGCAGGCCGGTGACATACCGGAGGCCAAGGCGGATGATGCCGTCCGTGCTGACTGTGCAATCCCAATCGGACACCTGCACGTCGACCGGCGAAAAACGGACACCGCGGCGTTGCGCGTCTTTGACGAGCGTCGCCGGGTGATAAAATCCCATCGGCTGATTGTTGAGAAGCGCCGTGTAAAACGCCGCGGGGAAATGTGTCTTCAGATACGCGCTGGCATAGGCGAGCAGCGCAAAACTGGCGGCGTGCGACTCGGGAAATCCGTACAACGCGAACGACGTAATCGACAGAATGATGCGATCCGCGGTGTCGCCGGTGATGCCATGCCTGGCCATGCCATCGCGCAAGTGGACTTCGAGCTGCCGCATCCTCTTCTCGGAGCGCTTGAAGCCCATCGCGCGACGCAGTTCTTCGGCCTGTCCCCCGCTAAAGCCGGCGATGACCATTGCCATGCGCAGCAACTGCTCCTGAAACAGCGGCACGCCAAGCGTACGTTTCAGCACCGGCTCCAGCAGCGGATGATCGTAGACCACCGGTTCACGCCCCGCCCGGCGATTGAGATACGGATGAACCATCTGACCGACGATTGGACCCGGGCGGATGATCGCCACCTGAACGACGAGATCGTAGAAGCAGGTCGGCTTCAATCGCGGCAGCGTGGCCATTTGCGCGCGCGACTCGACCTGGAACACGCCAATCGTATCCGCCGCCCGCAACATCGTGTACACCGCCTCGTCCTGCGGCAGATGCGCAAGGTCTAGACGCGTGCTGGCGGCCGGGTGCGAGGGCAAGGCGTCGCCGACGTGTGCCTGCGACAGATCGCGAGCAAAGGCGGGCTCATTCACCAGTCGAATGGAATCCTGTAAGACCGCCATCATGCCCAGTCCCAGCAAATCGACCTTGATGAGGCCCATGTCGGCGCAGTCGTCCTTGTCCCATTGCACGACCACGCGACCAGGCATGCTCGCGTTTTCGAGTGGGACGACCGACGACAGATCGGTTTGACAGATGACCATGCCGCCTGAGTGCTGCCCCAGGTGTCTCGGCAGGTCCTGCATCTGCAGCCACAACTTGGCAAAATGCTGGACGCGGCGATTCCCGCCGTCGAGCCCGGCAGACGTCATGTTGCGGCCGATGCTGTCCGCCGGATCGACAAACTCGAACTGGTTCATCACCCTGGCGAGCCGATCAATCACGGGACAATCCAGCCCGAACGCCTTGCCCACTTCGCGGGCGGCACTACGTCCGCGATAGGTAATGACGTTGGCGGTCATCGCCGCGCCATGCTGGCCGTATTTGTCGTAGACGTGCTGAATGACCCGTTCGCGGCGATCGCCGCTGGGCAGGTCGATGTCGATGTCCGGCCACTCGCCGCGCTCTTCGGACAGGAACCGTTCGAACAGCAGATCCATGCCGACGGGGTCGACGGCGGTGATGCCAAGGCTGTAACACACGGCGCTATTGGCGGCCGAGCCACGGCCCTGCACCAGAATGTCCTGCTGCCGACAGAAATTGACAATGTCCCAGACGATGAGGAAGTAACCGGCGAGATCCAGCTTCTCGATGAGGTCGAGTTCGCGCGTGATCTGCGCCCGCGCCTTGTCATGATACGGCCGGTAGCGATCGCGCGCGCCCACTTCGGCGATCTTTCTGAGAAAGGACACCTCGGTTTCGCCGGACGGTACGGGATAGCGCGGAAAGCGGTAGCCCAGATCGTTCATCGTGAACTGCAGGCGATCGGCGAGCACCAGCGATTCGCGCACGGCGTCTGGATGGTCGGCAAAGAGCCGCACCATTTGCGCGGGTGGTTTCAGATAGCGCTCGGCGTTGGCCGCCAGCCGCCGCCCTGCGGCGTCGAGCGTCGTGTGTTCGCGAATGGTCGTCAGCACATCGAACAGCGGGCGATCGTCCGGCGTCGCAAAGCGCACCCCGCCGGTCGCCACCAGCGGCACGCGAAACGCCTCGGCCAGACACACCAGCGTGTCGTTGTCGTCTTCCTGATCGCGACGCAGATGCCGCTGCAGTTCGACGTAGACATTGCCGCGGCCAAACAGGCCGACCAGCTGATCGAGCAATCCCCCGACGCCGTAGCGTTCGGCCAACAATAGCGGTCGTCCGGCCAGCACCACCAGCCCCGAGGTGAAGCCGTCGAAATCAGCAAGCGTGAGCGCACCTTCGCCCTTGGGCGCGCGCAGCTTCATGCGCGTGACCAGGCGACAGAGATTGCGCCAGCCTTCCTGCGACTCGACCAGCACGGGCAGGCTCCATCGGGCAGTCGGGCGAACCGCTGGTCGGATGAGGGGGCGACCGGGTGATGCGGTCATTGACCGATCTGGAGACCGGGCGGTCTGGAGATCGGGCGACCGGTCGATCGTCAGTTCGGCGCCGACAATGGCGCGGATGCCGGCTGTCTTGGCCGCTTGATAGAAGCGCGGCAGGCCGTAGACGCCGTCGCGATCGAGCAGCGCGACGGCGGGATACGCAAGCGCCGCGGCACGTGCGACGAGCGTCTCGGGAAGAGAGGCGCCTCGCAAAAAGGAAAACGCCGACGACGTGTGCAGCTCGATATACATCTGGCGATCGACTGGATCTTGGTGTGTCGGGGTGGGGGGATCCGGCGATCTCACCAGGCTGTGGTCTAGTGGCCTGCAGCCGCTAGTCAACGACCCCTTCGAGAAACCACTGCCCGACTTCGCGCTCGACGTAGATGCGATAGACGGTGCCGTCGGCAATGGCGACGTCCCACTCGTCGCGGTCCCAGTGGGTCTGGTACCCCCGGTGGGGCTGGGGGGTCGGTGACCCGTCGTTCCACCATTCACCCGACGTCCGCCAGGGACCGGCCGCCTGCACCACCTGACCACCGGAGACACCACGTCGATCCGTCATGATCTTGCTGGGGCGCCCCTCGTGGACCTGCACGCGTGCGGGGACGGGGAGGCGGAATCTTCGGAGGGCTGTGTGCGGAGTGGGCAGTGCGCCGTGCACGTGCGGCGTGCCGGGCGTCGAGTGCGACGGCGGAGTGGCTGGTGCGACGACGTCGAACGGCTTCATCTCAAAGGCACCGGGCTTCCACGAATCCACCACGGCCGGTGAGCCGACATGGCTGTCGCCCATCAGCGCCGAGAGACGGGCGATGAGCGTTGATACCTGCTCCGTCGACGGTTGGGCGCGTTCGAACAGTGCCCACTGCGTGACGCGCGCCGGCGTTGGTTCGACCAGCACACGCACGCGATCAATCGCGGCCGAAGGCGGATTCGATTCGAGGTCGAGCAGCACCAGCGTGCGTAGCGTTTTCGGGTCGCGCATGGGGGCGGGCAGCTGCAGAATGCGCACATGAAACGTCTTGTCGACCAGCCGCAAGTGCGTGTGAAGAATTGCCGCACCACGATCCGCACGCTCGAGACGCTCGGACAACGGCTCGAGCAGGCGTCCGAGCACGAACGACAGCGGCTCGAGCCCTTCGATGGGCCACTCGAGATCGAGCGCGCCTTCGAACGGATCTTCCGGAACCCACGGCACCAGCGGGTTCGAATCCTCGCCGCGTGCGAGCCGTTGCCACATGACGCCGCGCGCGCCAAGCCGCTCGTACACATCCCCAGGCGGCAGCGCCGCCAGTTCACCACACGTCTTGATACCCCAGCGGCGCAACGTGGACTGCAGTGTCTCGAGTGCCGAATGCCGAGTGCGGAGTGCGGCGTCCGAGGGCTGCGTGCGCAGGACCGTGTGCGCAGTGCGCAAGGAGGACGGTGCGGCGACGACACCGGCCGCGTGCGCGTGTTCCGTCTCGCGTGGCGCCGTGACGGGACGACGCGGCCGGCGGGTCTGCGCCGCGGCATGGGAGTCGCGTGGGTGCATCCACCCGCCACTGGTCGGTGCAGCCCGATGCGGCGCCGCGGCCGCATCGGACGTGCGCCCGAGGCTCGACTGGAAATACGGCAACACGTCTTCCATTGCCGCCACATTCGGCGGCTGCCCGGCACTGTGCGACCCCGCCGGCGATAGCGATGGCGAGGACGGCGTGACCACGTCGCCGCCGATCCGGAGTCGATCGAATTCGCCAAGCAGCGTCACCGGCAACGGCGCCAGCGCCTCGCGCTGTTCACCGGCCGCAATCACGGTGAGACCAGCGCGGCCTAGCGTCAGCAGTGCCGCCGTGGTTTGTGTCGGCGCCATCGCAATACGCAGCGGCGCAGCGGCCGACCGGCGCAAGTGCTCGCCGATATCGCGCGGCGATCCAAACAGCCGCGACAAGCCCGCGACGTCGAGCATGACGAGAGGCCCCACCACCTCGAAACGCGGCGTGAAGTCTTCGGCGAGTTTGACTAATGCCGCAG
>JACCSI010000164.1 GCA_013813075.1 Acidobacteriota bacterium
GTAAACTTCATCCCGCATCCAGCACCGTCAACACCAGCAGGGGCAGCCGTGCGGGTGTGCCGGGTAGTCTGGCCCCATCGATCCGGATCGACCGCTGACGAGGCGTGGATAATTCCAGTCGGACGCCCGCGAATGGTTTCCCGTTGATGCGCAGGTCTTCGAGCGACTCGAGCAAAACCGCGTTGTCCCACTGACGGCCAGCGAGTTCCTGCAGCGCGCGGCCGCTCAACGACGCGCCACTGCCGCCGCCCAGCATCGCCAGCAGCGTCTCGTTCGCGGCATGCACCCGCAGGTCTTCGCCAAGGATCAACACGCCGGCCGAAATGGCGTTGGCCAACGCGTGGATGAACTGTCGCAAGGCATCGGCATTGTCGCGCGACGGCTCTTCGACTTCAGCAAACGACAGGACCGCGCCGTCGATGCGGTTTTCCTGGTTTTTGTATGGGCGAATGCGCACGTTGTAATTCCGACCGCTCCGATCGTGGCTTTCGAGCTCGCGCGCCGTGACCGACTCAATCACCTGGCGCGTCACCTCGGCGAGGTCGGGGGCATCGAGGTTCGGCTTCAAGTCGCCGAGCGGGCGCCCAATGTCGGTCGGTATCAGATTGAGGACGCGCTCGGCCTGCGGGGTGAAGCGCCGGATTTTCAGGTCTTCCGAGACGATGACAATGGGCGTGGGGACCGCCGTGAGCAAGTTGATGAGATCGGAGTTGACGAGACTCAGCTCGTCGTTGCGCGCATTGAGCTCTTCGTTGACGGTGTTCAGTTCCTCGTTGGTCGACTGCAGTTCCTCTTTGGCCGTGTCGAGTTCCTCGTTGGTGCTTTGCAGCTCCTCGTTGCTCGACAGAATTTCCTCGTTCGCGGACTGAAGTTCCTCGTTCGCCGCCTCCATGTCGTGAATGATGGTCTGCAGGTAATCTCGGCTGGTGCTGAGCTCCTGCTGCATCCGGACAATGCGCAGGTCGTCGGGCACGGCCCGCTTGGCCCCCCGCATCGGCTTTTCGGGGGCCGTCTGGGAGACCGGGCTCTCGAACAGCACCAAAAAGTGCGTGCCATCGGCCGGTTCGCCGAAGGGGAGCACCTGCACGTCGACCTCGCGTGGGGCACCGGCGGACTTGATCAGCAGTCCTTCCCGGCGTGCCGGCCGCAAGGTTTTGCGCGCCTCCTGTAACGCCGTGCGCAAACCGTCCAGCAAACCCTCCCGCGCCATTTTCAGGAGATCCAGGCTGGCGTCTCCCGACGCGAGTTCCAGAAACGGGCCGGTCTCGCCGCGCGTCTGCACAATTTGAAAGTCCCGGTCGACCAGCACACAGGGAGGGCTGTAGCGGCCGACGAGGAGGCGGGTAACGTCCGAGTGCACGTCGGAAACGCGCGCGGTCGATCGTGATGATGTCATCCGCGACGGCTGCGCGGGACTCTTGGGCATCGCCGGGACGTCGAAATCGGATCGCGCCAGCCCGGCCCGCTTCGTGTAGATCTTGAACCGCTTGTCGGCCAGCGCGAAAAACTCCGTTTGCGAGCCTGCCGATTCCGTCCCGCCCACGATCAGGAACCCGTTGGGTTTGAGGGCGTAATGGAACACGTTCATCAGCTTGCGCTGGAGTCGGGGTCCCAGGTAGATGAGCACGTTGCGACAGACGATCAAATCGAGCTTGGAAAAGGGCGGATCCCGGGTCAAATCCTGACGCGCGAAGATACACGAATCACGGACCAGTTTGCTGACGCGGTAGTGCCCGTCGACTTTGACGAAACACTGTCGCAACCGGTCTGGTGACACGTCCACGGCAATACTTTCCGGATACACGCCCTGGCGCGCCTTCCCGACTGCATCGTCGCTCACATCTGTCGCAAAAACCTGAATCGCGGTGCTCTGACCGTCGCCGTCGAGAGATTCGAGCAGCGCGATCGCCACCGAGTACGCTTCTTCACCCGTCGCGCAGCCTGGCACCCAGATACGAATGGGGCGCTGACCCTTTGCCTCGCTGATGATCGGCGGAAACACCGTTTGTTTCATCGCTTCAAACGATTCGGGATCACGGAAAAAGCTGGTGACGTGAATCAGCAAATCCCGATAGAGGTTTTTCGCCTCGGCAGGATCTCGTTCGAGCCTCTGGAGGTAGTCGTCAAGCCGCGGCATCTTCTGCAGCGCAATGCGGCGCTGCAGGCGACGGCGAATGGTCGGCAACTTGTATTGACTGAAGTCGACCCCGCTGGCAGCGCGAAGAAAATGAAAGACACGTTCGAGTTGCACGCCGTTAGGGTCTGGGAGATCGTCTTCCGTCGAGCGTACCGGCTCTGGCCGCCGGTATCTGTCCTGGCCGAGGCGCGCCAGTTCGAGGCCGATCTGTTCCGGTGCCAGTATTAGGTCGACGCAGCCGGTAGCGATCGCGGCGCGCGGCATGCTGTCGTACTTGGCGGTGGCCGGATCTTGCGCCATCGTGATGCCCCCAACGCCTTTGATGTCACGCACGCCGAGTGCGCCGTCGGACGCCGAGCCTGACAGGACAATCCCGATCGAGCGGCCGTCGGAGTGCTGTGCCAGACTGCGGAAAAACGCGTCGATCGGCGTGTGGGCGC
>JACCSI010000181.1 GCA_013813075.1 Acidobacteriota bacterium
GGGCATGGACGACGCCGTCCAGGCCCGGATCTTCGAGCCGTTCTTTACGACCAAACCGGCGGGCGAGGGCACCGGCCTCGGGCTGTCGACGGTTTACGGCATCCTGAAACAAAGCGGCGGCACCATCGACGTCGAATCTCGCGTCAACGAAGGCAGCACCTTCAACGTGTATTTGCCTCTGGCAGAGGCGCAGGAGCAGGAGGCGGCGGCGCCGCGCCGACGTGTCATGCTCCCGGGCCAACAGCATGGCACCGTCCTCGTCGCCGAAGACGACGACCTGGTTCGCATGCTCGTTCACACCGTCCTGACCGGAGCGGGGTACCGGGTGATCGAAGCCCGTACCGGAACCGAGGCCGCGGCCCTGGTCGCGACGTTGGCCGAACCCATCGATTTGCTGATTGCGGATGTGGTGATGCCCGGGATGATCGGCCCCGACGTTGCCCGCCTTGTGCTGAAGCGATTTGCGAATGCGCGCGTGCTCTATATAACCGGCTACGCGACGCACTCCTCGATACCGCCCGGCTTCATGCAGGACGATGACGCCCTGATGCAGAAACCGTTCTTGCCGGAGCAACTGCTCGAGCGTGTGCAGGAGCGACTGGGACTCGCCACATGAGGGGGGGGCGGCGCCTGTTTCCGTCGCGGTGGTGGTTCCACCTTCCCATTCGCCAAAAGGGCATGGTCGTTGTCGCCATCCCGCTGCTCGCGCTTGCCGCCATGGTTGTGCTGCGCATACCGTTCGATCGCCAGCAGCAGAGGGCAATGGCACAACGCGAGCAGGCCGACACCACACGGCAACTGACCAAGACGCTGAGGGCCGAGTTGCTCGATGTGGAGACTGCCGTACGCGGCTACGTGCTCACCGCGGACCGCACGTTCCTGGAGCCATTCGACGCTGTACGGGATTCTCTGTCCTCCAGGCTCGAGCCATTCGACGCGGAGACTGCGCGGCTGGTGCGGCTCGAACTGGCCCTGGCGTCGGAGTTAGCCGGCCTCGTAGAGAGAGGTGCGACGCAGCACGTCCCCGAAGTGCAGCATTGCATCCGCCAGGCCAAAACCACGATGGATGCCATACGGGTCAGGCTCGGCACGGTCGAAGCACAACACGCGGCGCGCGCCGCCGAGATTGACGCCGAATTGGAGCGCTTGCGCCAGCTACTGAGTCTGATCATCCTAATTACGGTGTCCGCCGGACTCGGCGGTGCCGTGGTAGCGGGCTGGCTGTTTGCCACTGGCATCGCCGCACGCGTCACCGCGCTCGAGCGCAACGCCGAGCGCCTCGCAGACGGCGAGCGGCTCCGCTTCGAAACGTCACGCGGCACCGACGAGATCGGCAGCCTCGACCGCGCCCTTCGCCGCGCCGCGTTGCTGCTGCGCACACGAGAGCGCGAGCTCCGGACCGTCAATAAACAACTCGTGCACACGGTGCACGAGCAGGTCCTCCTCAATGGCGAGCTCGAGGCCTTCAGCTATTCGGTGTCTCACGATTTGCGCGCTCCCTTGCGAAGCATTGACGGCTTCGCCCAAGCCCTGCGCGAAGATTGGGGCGACCGTCTGGACGAAGCCGGTCAGGACCACCTCGCGCGCGTGCGCAACGCCGCGCAACGGATGGGGCGTCTCATCGACGATCTCCTCAAGCTGTCCAAGCTGACACGCGCACAGGTGCAGCGCGTGGATGTGGACTTGTCGCGGCTCGCCGAGGAGGTGATCGCTGAATTATCCGACCGCAATCCGACGCGGTCGGTGGTGTGGCAGATTGAGGATGGCCTGCAGGCGTGGTGCGACCCCTCGCTGGCGCGAATTGCGCTGGAGAATCTGCTTGGCAACGCATGGAAGTTCACGTCGAAAACCGCCGACGCGCGCATTAGCTTCCGGGCGACTCCCGGCACTGAGCCGACGCTCTTTGTCATTCGCGACAACGGCGCCGGTTTCGACATGAAATACGTCGACAAGCTGTTCGCCCCATTCCAGCGGCTGCATGCCGATCGCGACTTTCCGGGCAGCGGCATCGGTCTCGCGACCACGCAGCGGATCGTCCGCAAGCACGGCGGGGCGATCCGGACCGACAGTGCGGTCGGGGCCGGCGCGGCGTTTTTCTTCACCCTGGAGGCAGCGGTCGACGCGGCCGCGGTCGCATGACGGAGAAAGTGATCCTGCTCGTCGAGGACCATCCCGACGACGAAGCGCTGACCCTACGGGCCCTGAGGCGCAACAACATCGGGAACGACGTGGTGGTCGTCCACGACGGCGAAGAAGCGCTCGATTGGCTGCACGGCACTGGCGGCCACGCAACGCGCGTCCCGCGAGACCTGCCGGCGCTGGTGCTGCTTGATCTCAAAATCCCTAAAATCGATGGCCTTGAAGTGTTGCGCCGCATCCGCGAGCATCCGGAGACCAGCCTGGTTCCGGTGGTGATCCTGACCTCGTCGCGCGAAGACCGGGATCGGTTGAACGGCTACAGGAACGGCGCCAACTCGTACATCAGGAAGCCGATAGATTTCGCCCATTTCGTCGAAGCGGTCCGTCAGGTCGGACTCTACTGGCTGGTCCTGAACGAACCGCCGCCCGCTCGAGGCACATAAGCAGGACGCGCACAACACGACTCAGCTGTCCCATCGGGCGCAGCGCTCGGCCGCACGCTGCGACGACTTGGGCATCGGTGCCGCCGCAAGTTACCTCAACTATACGGTTGCGGGGTTTCCCTTTGGTGGCTGGAGTGTTCAACGAACAGTGCTAAAGTTTTGCTGAACCGCCCTGCGATGGTCGCCGAATCCCCCTACGCGCCCCGAATTCTGCTGGTTGACGATTACGAGGACGCCCGTGTCATGTACGGACACTTCCTTCGGATG
>JACCSI010000217.1 GCA_013813075.1 Acidobacteriota bacterium
GTAGAAGACGAGGCGAAGCTTTGTCAAACTGAATCGCGACCAAGTTCTTACGGCTGTGTGAGTTACGTCTTTGTTTCGCCTTCGACAACAAACGTCAATATCGTGACGGTTAGAGTCCAGTCCAGGCGGCGCTGCCATGCTAGGATCGCGAGTTTGTGCTGCACTCCGCTTTGATCGGGTTCCCCGCCACCGGCAAATCGACCCTCTTCCAACTGATGACCAGTGCCAAAGACGCGCCGCGCGGGCATGGCAAGACCGAAACCGCCGTCGGTATCTCGAAGGTGCCCGACGACCGCCTCGACATCCTGACCGCGATGTACAACCCGAAGAAGCGGGTGCCGGCGACGATTGAGTTCACCGACATCGTCGCGGCGGGCAAGAGTGGCGCCGCGGCGCTGGTGGACGTCGTCGGTTACAAAAACGCCGACGCGCTGGTCCACGTCGTCCGCGCGTTTGACGACGACGCCGTGCCGCATCCTGCCGGGTCGGTGAATCCAGCGCGCGATGCGCAGGCGATGGAAGACGAGTTGATACTGGCCGACCTTGGCGTGGTCGAGCGACGGCTCGAACGGCTCGAGAAAGACATCAAGAAGAACAAATCAACCGAGCTCGAAAAAGAGCGCGACTTGATTTTGTCCTGCAAGGACGCGCTTGAAGGCGGCCAGCCGCTGCGGTCGCTCGGACTCGGCGGCGAGGACCTGCGGCGCCTGCGTGGATTTCAATTTCTCTCTGCCAAACCCCTGCTCCTGGTGATCAACCTGGGTGAACCGGATGTGGCGTCGGCCGCGCGCGTTGAAGATGCCGCCGCGCAGACGGGTCTCACGGAATTCCTGTCTCGCGCGAACACCCTGGCCGTGCCGGTGTGCGCCAAGATCGAGTTGGAGATTGCCGCCCTCGAGCCGGCTGATGCGGCGGCCTTCCTTGCCGATCTCGGATTGAAGGAATCGGGCCTCGACCGCGTCATTCGCGCCAGCTACGATCTCCTCGGCTATATGTCATTTTTCACGGTGGGCGAGGACGAATGTCGGGCGTGGTCGATTCCGCGTGGAACGGTGGCGCAAGAGGCGGCGGGCGAGATTCACAGTGACATTCAACGCGGCTTCATCCGGGCGGAAGTCGTGTCCTACAGTGCGCTGACGACTCGAGGGTCGATGGCCGTGTGCAAAGAACACGGCGAGGTACGGCTCGAGGGCAAGGAATACGTCGTGAAAGACGGCGACATCATCAATTTCCGCCACGCCACGTAATGGCCGTCCGCACTGCCCTGGTCTGTGAAACGCAGGTGCCGCTGGTGCGGGGCGGCGCCGAGTTGCTCGTGCAGCAACTGGTCGAGGAACTGCGCCGGCGCGGCGTCGCCACCGATAAAGTGTCGGTGCCGTTCAAGTGGTATCCCAAGAACGAAATCTTGCCGCACGCGGCGGCGTGGCGGCTGCTCGATCTGAGTGAGAGCAATGGGCGCCCGATTGACCTCATCATCGCCACCAAATTTCCGACCTACTTCGCGCGTCATCCCCGCAAGGTGTGCTGGTTAGTCCACCAGCACCGGGCCGCGTACGAACTGTGCGGCACTGAATACAGCGACTTTGGCAACGAAGAAGTCGACGTCGGCCTGCGCGATCGATTGATGGCGCTCGACGAGGAGATGCTGGGCGAGTGTCGCGGTCTTTACACGATCTCTCGCACGGTGTCGGCGCGGCTGCAGACCTATAACGGTCTGGCGTCGACGCCGCTCTACCATCCGCCACTGCTCGCGCCCAGGCTCGTCCCCGGCCCTTCCGGGAACTATGTGTTGTCGGTCGCGCGCCTCGAGAAGAACAAACGGGTCGACCTGGCGGTGCGCGCGATGGCACACCTGCCCGCGCACCTGAAGATGATCGTGGTCGGCGACGGGAGCCATCGATCGTTCATCGAGCGCGCGGCGCACGACGCCGGCACCATGGACCGCCTCACGTTTGCCGGCGCTGTTGATGAAGACTCGCTGGTCGACCTGTATCGCAACTGCCTGGCACTTGTGTATGTTCCCTACGACGAGGACTACGGCCTCGCGACGCTCGAGGCATTTCTCGCCGGCAAGCCGGTGATAACCGCGCGCGATTCGGGCGGGACGCTGGAGTTCGTGCAGGACGGTATCAATGGCTTCATCACCGAGCCGCAGCCCGACGCCATTGCCGCCGCAGTGGCTCGCGTCGACAGCGATCGCGCCCTTGCCGCATCGCTTGGCGCCGCCGGCCGCGAGCTGGCGTCGGGCATTTCGTGGGACCACGTCATCGATCGGCTGCTGAGCCATGGCTGACGCGTCCGACACCTCGGTGATAGTCCCGGCCTTCAACGAGGGACCAGCCGTGGGCGACGTCGTGGCGGCGTTGTTGGCGAGCGCGCCCTGGAAAGAAGTCATCGTGGTGGACGATGGCTCTCAGGATGAGACCGGTGCGCAGGCCGCGGCGGCTGGCGCCCGTGTCATTCGGCATCCGTATAACAAGGGCAACGGCGCGTCTGTCAAGACCGGCATCCGCAGTGCCGCTGGCGAATGGGTGCTGATCATCGACGCCGACGGTCAACACCATCCTGAAGACGCGTTGCGCCTGGTCGGCCAACTGGGCGAATACGATCTGGTCGTCGGCGCCCGCTCGGCAAACACGCAGGCGACCGCAGCGCGTCGAATCGGCAACGACATGCTCAACGCCCTTGCGGGCTATCTGGCCGAGCGCACGATTCCCGACCTGACCTCCGGGTTCCGCGCGGCGCGGCGCGAGAATCTGCTCGAGTTCCTGCATCTGTTACCAAACGGCTTTTCGACCCCGACCACGACCACGCTGTCGTTTCTTCGCGCGGGATACAACGTGCGCTTCGAGCCGATCGAGGCGCGGCAGCGCCAGGGGCACTCCAAAATTCGGCTCGCCCGTGACGGCGCCAAGTTTTTTCTCATTCTGTTGAAGGTCATCACCATCTTCAGTCCGCTCAAGATTTTCGTGCCGATCAGCGCCGGCACATGTGCGCTTGGCGTCGTCTACGGTCTCGGCAATTACGCGCTGCACTCGCGCATTCCGAATGGCGCCGTGATCCTGCTGATGTTTTCGGTGATGGTGTTCCTCGTCGGGCTGGTCTCGGAGCAGATCTCCACCCTGCGGTTTCAAAGTTCGCGCGCGGACAAATGACCGCGCTCGTCTTGATTCCGACTTACAACGAGCGCGACAACCTCCCGGTGGTCGTTGCCGGCGTGCTCGCGCATCCCAACATCCGCGTGCTGGTCATCGATGACGGCTCACCAGATGGTACTGGCGCCGTCGCCGATCACCTCGGGCAGACGTATGACGGCCGCCTCACGGTGATGCATCGCCACGGCAGCCGAGGCCTCGGCCGGTCGTACCTGGATGGTTTTCGGGTGGCGCTCGCGAGCCAGGCCGATGTCGTATGCCAGATGGACGCAGACCTGTCGCACGATCCGCGCTTCCTGCCGGCATTGATGGCATCCGCCGCAGCCGGCGCCGGGCTGACCATCGGATCGCGCTACGTCGAGGGCGGCCGAGTCGAGAACTGGCCGCTGCGTCGCATGATGTTGAGCGGTCTGGCCAACACCTACATCCGCTCGGTCACTGGTGTGGGCGTTCGCGACTGCACCAGCGGGTTTCGCTGTTGGCGACGTGACGCGCTGGCGCAGATTCCGCTCGACCGCATCGCGTCCGACGGATATTCCTTTCTCGTCGAGGTGACGTTTCACGCCGCCGCTGCCGGCATCCAGATTGCCGAAGTTCCCATCGTCTTCGTGGAGCGCCGGCAGGGCGTCTCCAAGCTCTCCGCCTCGGTGCTGGTCGAATCGGTGGTGACGCCTCTGCGCCTGTCACTGACCCACGGACGTGTACAATCGCGAGGCCAATGAGCGTCGCGGACTTCTACAAGGGCCGGCGCGTGATGATCACGGGCGGGCTCGGGTTCATCGGCAGCAATTTGGCGAGGCACCTGGTCGACCTCGGCGCCGATATCCTGCTGGTCGATTCACTGATCCCAGACTACGGCGGCAACCTGTTCAACATCTCCGGCATCGAGGCGCGAGTGCGCGTCAACGTCGCCGATGTGCGCCAGGCCAGTACGATGAACTATCTCGTACGGGACCGCGAGGTGATCTTCAATCTCGCGGGCCAGGTCAGTCACATCGACAGCATGCGCGATCCGCACACCGATCTCGACATCAACTGCCGCAGCCAGCTCACCCTGCTCGAAGCCTGCCGTCATCACAACCCTGAGGCAAAGGTCGTGTACGCGAGCACGCGCCAGATCTACGGCAAGCCCGAGTTCCTGCCCGTCACGGAGCAACACCTGGTGCGGCCGACAGATGTCAACGGCATCAACAAAGCCGCCGGTGAGTATTACCACCTCGTCTACAACAATGTCTTTGGTGTCCGCGCCACCGCTCTTCGCTTGACGAACGTTTACGGGCCGCGGCAGCTGATGAAACACAACCGCCAGGGCTTCATCGCCTGGTTCATCCGCCTCGCGCTACAGGACCAGGAGATCCAGGTCTTCGGCGATGGTTCACAGGTTCGCGATTTCGTCTACGTGGACGACGTGGTCAGCGCTTTCTTGGAGGCAGGCCGGTGTGAAGCGTGCGACGGAGAGGCGTTCAACGTTGGCGGCGACGAGCACCTGGCTCATCGCGACCTCGTCAAAGTGCTCATCGAACTGGCCGGGACGGGGCGCTACCGGTTCGTCGAGTGGCCGCCAGAGAAGAAGGCGATCGACATCGGCAGCTTTTATGCCGACTCATCGCGCTTCATGCGCGCGAGCGGGTGGACGCCACGGGTGTCTTTCCGTGAAGGTCTGACGCGTACGCTCGCCTTCTATCGGCAGCACATGGCGCACTACGTCGAGCCCAGCGCCGCGAGCGCAGGCGGATGACGATTCGCTTCAACGCCCTCGTGCCTGTAGAAGATGCTTCCGAGATTGACGCCGCCATCCGGCGCGTCGTCGCCAGCGGCTGGTTCGTGCTCGGCCCTGAAGTCGAAGGTTTCGAGTCTGAGTTCGCAGCCGCCTGCGGCGCGCGCTATGGTGTCGGCGTCGGCACCGGCACCGATGCCATTACGCTGGTGTTGCGCGCGCTCGATATCGGGCCTGGCGACGAAGTGATTACGTCCCCGCTGTCGGCGGCGTACTCGGCGCTGGCGATCATGATGGCCGGCGCGCGGCCGGTGTTCGCCGACATTGATCCCGAGCGCCTGACCATTGACCCCGACGCCGTCGCGGCGGCGGTTACCACACGGACGCGCGCGATTCTGCCGGTGCATCTCTACGGCCAGGCGGCGGATATGGCCGCCATCGAACGCATCGCGGCGCGACACGCGCTGGCGATCGTCGAGGATGCGTGCCAGGCCCATCTTGCGACCTCCGATGGGCGCCCGGTCGGCACTATCGGCGTGGCGGGTGCCTTCAGCTTCTATCCGACGAAAAATCTCGGCGCTTTCGGTGACGGCGGCGCCGTGATTACGCAAGACCGGACTCTGGCCGATCGGATTAAACGGTTGCGCAATGGGGGCCAGACGTCGCGGTATCACCATCAAGAGGCGGGGGCCAATTCTCGGCTCGATGAGATCCAGGCGGCAATATTGCGGGCGCGTCTGCCGTACTTAGGCCGCTGGACCGACCGGCGGCGGGCGATGGCCGGACGATATCGCCGCGAACTCGCGGACGCGCATTTCCACGTGCCTCGCGAATGCGACGGCGGTCACGTCTATCACTTGTTTCCGGTGCTTAGCCCCAACCGAGCCTCACTGCAGTCGCATCTCGCCGGGGCCGGGATTGAAACTCTCATTCACTATGCGGTCCCGATCCCGCGCCAGCCGGCCCTGAGCACCTCCGCAC
>JACCSI010000220.1 GCA_013813075.1 Acidobacteriota bacterium
GATCACGACGAAGCGGGTGATCGACTGGCTATATGCTCCTGACGGACGTTTCGGCGAGCACCCGACGCAGGCGCGCGATGCGCTTCTCGCCGCCAGTCTCGACGAGGCGGTGGCGGAACTGGCCAAACGTTACGGCCCCGACACTCAGCACTGGCGATACGGCCAGGACCGTTTTCACCACGCGCTGATCCGTCACCCGCTCAGCGCCGTCGTCAACGCGAAGACGCGGGCCATGCTCAGTGTCGGCCCTCTGCCGCGCGGGGGGGATGGCTCGACGATCAGCGCCACAGCCAACAGCGACAACCAGACCGCGGGCGGCTCGTTCAAGATGATCGCAGACACCGAGGACTGGGATAACTCGATCGGCGTCAACACGCCAGGCCAGGCCGGCAATCCGGACGACCCGCACTATCGCGACCTCTTCGACCTCTGGGCGCGCGGTCAGTACTTCACGCTGGCCTATTCGCGGAAGAAAGTCGAATCGGTACGCGCCAGCACCACGCAACTCGTGCCGCAATGATCACGTCCCGGTCTTGCCTTGGCGCCCCTTTGGGAGCTCGGTGAACCGAGGGTGATTAGAGGGCCAGGCCGTAGCGATCGCGCAGGAGGTTCATGTGGTGCTGGAAGTGGCCGGCGATGATGAACACGAGGCCGCGTGCGCTGAGGGCCCAGTTGTTGACGACGCCCCGCCGGGTCAGCACCTCGTCGTCAAGCGATCGTACCAGTGCGATGGTGGCCGCGCGCACGGCAACGAGCTCATCGATCAGGTCGGTCAACTCTCGCCGATCGGAATGGGCGGCGGCGACGTAATCGTTCTCGTCGAATCCCGGCAGCGGCGTCGCATCGCCGCGCGCAATCCGCAGCAGGCGGTACGACACGATGCGCTCGCCGTCGGCGAGATGGCCGACCAGCTCTTTGAGGTTCCACTTCCCGGCCGCATATCGATGCGCCGCCTGTTCGGGCGTCGCCCGGCGTAGTCGTTCGATCGCACCCATCTGCCGCGCGAGCACCGCCAGGCCGTCGGTTTCATCAGCAACTGCCGCTATGTACCCCTGATGAAACTCGGCGTACTCGTCATTCGCAGGTTGTGCAATCGTGAGTGGCATGCATGAAGCCTACACCCAAGGTATTCTGCAGGCACCGCTCAAGATAGCGCACGGCCGTTGAGGTCAGTCGCGGTCAATAGCGCACTGATCCGATCCAAGGCCGCAAGTCCGTAAACATCTGATTCGAGTTGCGGCACGCGAATGATGCGATGTGCGGCGAAGCGCTGATCGATCTCCTTCAGGTAGACATCCTCCTGGCGGCGCCGCGCCGCGAGAAACGAGTCCTGCGTCATCGCCGGCAGAACGCGATTAAGGACCAGCGTGCCGACCTTGACGCCAACCTCGTCGAGCTGTTCGATTGCGCGGGCGGTCTCTTCGATGGGCAGCCGCTCGGGGATCAACACCAGCACGAAGCCCGTGGTACGCCCGCTGACAAGCCGCGCGCGCAGCAGGCGCAGTCGCTCCAGCCGCTCATTGAGCGTAATCATGATCGGATCGGTCTTGTCGTCCTGCTCGATGCCAAGCATCGCGCGGCGGGAGCGCGACAGCGCCTTGATCCAGGCTTCCATCAACTCCGGCATCCGAATCAGGCGCAGGGTGTGTCCGGTCGGCGCCGTGTCGAACACAATGAGGTCGAAGCGATCGTCCTCGCCACGGATGAGGCCACCCATCCGATCAAAGAGCGCGACCTCTTCGGCACCGGGCATGGTCGCGGCCAGATCGATTTGGCGGTTGGCCTCCTTCAGAATGGCATGACCGAACAACTCGGCGATGTGGGCCTTGACGCCCTTCACATAACGCTGCGACTCGGTCGTCGCGTCAATCTCCATCGCGTGCAGCGACGGCGAAATCTCCGTCGGGTCTGCGGTAATCTTGCGCTCGAAAATGTCGGAGGTGGAGTGTGCCGGGTCCGTCGAGACCAGCAGCACACGCTTGCCCGCCCGGCTCGCCGCCAGGGCGGTCGCGGACGCGCACGTCGTCTTGCCGACGCCGCCCTTGCCGCCAAAGAACAGCACGTCCTTGTTGAAGAGCCCGCGCATCAACAGCAGGGCAGGTTGCCGAGGGGCGAGCGATCCATCCCCATGCGACGGTGCCAGAGGTGGAACTGATCGATCAGATAGGGATACACGTCGAGCAGGTAGAGCGTGGCGGGATTCGGCAAGCCGACGATCTCCATGTAGCAAAGCAGCAGAAACAGGTCGTTCAGCTGATTCGCCTGCATGCGCAATTCGTGCTCGTAGCGCCCGTAGGCCACGCCGTGCAGGAAGTCCCGTATGTTCTGACCGATACCCACAGGAGGATCATACCGGTATCGGCGGACGGAGCCACAAGCACCGCGCGAACACAGAGCACGTCACCGGTCTTCGTGTTCTGCTCTCAATTCTCTGTGGTCTTTCCCAGAGCCCTGCAGATCCCCTGTGGCCGATACGTCATCCGCGACGCCCGCGATGCGATTACATGTTCAGCCAGTACGACAGCTTGACCAGAAACACATTGTGCGCCGGCGCCGAGAAGGCGCCCCCGAAATCGCGCCCGAAATCAAAGCTGCCAATGTCCTCGAACCCGGACCGGTTCTGCTGCCAGACCACGAACATCGACGAACCCGGCTGGTACTCCCACCGCAACACGTTGGTGGTACGGAACGACCGGATATTGAAGTCCGCGTTCCCGCCGTAGGCGTATGCGCGATAGCGGTCGGTGTGTTCTGGCGCCCGACCGTTGACGAGCAGCTTGTAGTCGCTGTACGCGCCAGCCGACACAAACGGCTCCGCGTAGGTCTGAATCGAGAGATTCGGGGTCAGGGTGTAGTTGACACGAAAGTTGAAGGCCGACGTGCGCTGCTTCAGGCGACCGAACACATAGCGCGAATGACCCTCGACGTTCTGGTTGGCGACCCACTGTGCATCATCATTGTTGACGTTGTAGCGGAAACCCGTGGACACGGACGTGGCTGCGGTAGGACGCCATGTCACCGATGGCCCGGCATTGGCACGGGTTGTCCCCTTCCGATCCGACTCGACGTAGCCGTTGTAAAAGAAGGACAAGCTCTTGCGGCCATCCGTACCAAAGCTGTGCCACGAAGCCAGGCTCGAGTTGCCGAACACACCGGGACCGCCGCGGGTGATGCGGTCGCGGAAGGGTGCACCGTTGACGTTGAAGCCGACGCTGGTGGTGTAGAAGTTCTTCCACGTCCAGTGCATGTTGACGTTGCCACTGTTCCACAGGCGATCCCCTGCGAAGTTCCATCCTGCGTACTGATTCAGGTTCCAGATGAATGATCGCGTGAAGCGGCCCGGCACCTGGTCGCGCATCTGAAACCAGTGGCTGACGTATCGTTCGTCGGCGCGGCGCTGGAACCCGAGATCGTTGACGTCAAAGCCTGGACTCTTGAATCCGTAATTGGCACTGAAGCGGGTTTTCTCGCCGGCAATCTTGCCCACGTTGAACGCGCCGGCCTGGCCCGACAGCACGGTGTCGGTGACGTCGAGCTCGACGTGGTCCGCGTCGGGCCGTTGAAACGCGTGCACGGTGTTGCGCTGCAGCCGTGTCACCGCCTCGGTGGTGCCCTCGACCCGACTGCCCGCCCAGAAGCCGGAAAGATTAAAGCGCCGGCTCAGACGGATGTCGTAATCAATCCCGCCACTATAAGAATCCTCCGGCAGAAAGTTCAACGACTCGGCCAGTTTCCGATTCGTCGACGTCATCATGAATCCAATGTTCGACTGGTTGGCAAATTCGCGGCGCGCCCGGATGACGCTGTAACCCGACAGCGGCTCGATCGCCTGAGCACGGCGCGCCAGGCCGAGGCCGCCTATCGTGGCCTCCTCCTCGCTGGTCACCGCGCTCAACGCACCGATCGAAAACTTGCCGACACGTCCGGTGACTTTGGCGGCGCCGAGAATCGTTGCTGACAGTGGCGACTCGGCATACTCGCCATCGGCCAGCGATGCAGACGCTTGCGGCGACCGCCCGATGCGGCGCGAGTAGAACAAGCCGGTGCACTGTCCATCGCTGCAATCGACGTTGAATTGGAAGGTGCCGGACCCCTCGACGAAGAACGGGCGACGCTCCTGAAAGAACGTCTCGAAGGCATCGAGGTTGACCACGGCAGGGTCGGCTTCAACCTGCCCGAAGTCTGGATTCACAGTCGCCGTGACGGTCAATCCCGGACGCACGGCGTATTTGAGATCAAGACCCAGCGACCCGGCCGGGTCGGTGCGTTCGACGAACGGATTGTCGCTGGTCGGGTTCAGCGAGAAGCTGCCGAGCGTATACGGCAGCAACTCGAGTTTCTTCGGCGGCCCGCTCATTCGCAGCCCGCGCACTTCCGCGAACTGTGACACGAAGCCGTTGGCGTTGCGCGACAACAACGGCCACGTCGACGTTTCGGCAAGTCGACCGACCTCGCGAATGACCGCAAATCCCACCGGACCACCGTCACTGCTGTTGAACCGCAGCTGCGAAAACGGGATGCGAAACTCCGCAGTCCAGCCATCGGCGTCGCGTGCCACGCGCACGTCCCACACCGCGTCCCAGCTGTCATCGCTGGCGCCGTCGTTGAAGTAGTAGCGATCGGTCTTGACCCCAACCGGGTTCACCGCAAACTCGTACGCCGATCGGCGATCGAAATACGAGTCGACGACGATCTTGATCCAGTCGGACGGCGAGCGCTGATCGCGTCGCGTCAGCATGCCGACGATGCGCTCGGGCTCGGTGTCATGGGCGCGCACGGCGACGTAGAGCGCGGAGCTGTCGTAGGCAATCCGCGCGTCAGTGCGCTGGGAAGGGGCGCTTCCCTCGGCTGGCTCGCGCTGCACGAACTCCTTGATGGCCGGCGCCTGCTCCCAGACCGCTTCGGTCAGCTTGCCGTCGAGCACAATGGGACTCGACGCCGGCACCGCAATCGCGTCGATCATCACGGGCGCCGCGGCGCGCGCCGTCGCAGCAGCCACGACCGCCGGGAGGAACAGGGTGGCCAACAGTGCGCCGTGGATGAGCAGTTTCATATCGGTTCAGGGGCCCAGGGATCCCTGAACTCCGGATCTGTAGACGGAAGCCAGGACGAATTGGTTGGTCTGCACCCACGTTCAGCGGCATTGATGTGAAGTTCGGGCTGTCCTGCCTCCACGGACGCCTCGGGGGAACCTGCACAGGCGGACGAAGCGCTTATCGGCCTCGGGTGCCGAGCACCTGAGACGACACCTCATTCGCCTCGCGGCGCCTCGAAAGCGAACTGTGAGATTAGGAGCCGATCCAGGCCGTGACACGCTGTTTCTGGTCGGCCGTCGCATTCGGGGCAGGTTCGATGCGCCAGCGCCGGCCGGGGTCGGTCCCAAGGGTGACGTCCAGACGCGTGACGCGGTCGCGGCGGCTAATCAGCAACGTCACCTTGTCACTCGGCCGATACTGCTCGAGTCGCCCGGCCAAGGCATCTGCGCGAACCCTGACGTCGTCAATCGCGAGAATTTCGTCGTCGACATTCAGCCCGGCGGCATAGGCGGGTGTTTCCCGGCGAAGGCCTGACACCACAAGGCGACCGGCGTCGTTTCGCGTCGTCGCGCCCATCCATGCGCGTGGGTTACCGACATCCACGGGCCGGAATCGCAAGCCAAACCAGTCGAGCGCCTCGGCGTAATCGAGCTCCTTGCTGCTCTCCGCCGTAGCCGCGAACCACGAACGCAAATCCGTTCCGGCCGCGTCACTCATCGTCTGATAGAACTGCTCCGCCGTGAAACCCCTGGCGCCCGAGTACCGTTCGTACGCCAGCCGCATCGCATCGTCCAGAGACTTTGCGCCGTTCGTGGCGCGGCGGATTCGCGCATCCAGGAGGAAGGCGATGACCGCGCCTTTGGAGTAGTAGTTGATGGTGGTGTTGGGCGTGTTTTCGTCGGGCCGATACTGCTTGATCCAGGCATCGTACGAGGACATGTCGGCGGAAGTGACGAGGCGGCCCGGCACCGACTGGACGGCTTCGATCTGACCGGTCAGCTCCTCGAAGTACTCGTCGCGCGTGGATAACCCCGGGCGTTTCACGAGCAGACCCGCGTAGTAATCCGTGAAGCCTTCCGCAATCCACAGCGCCTTGGTGTAGACCTCGTTCTCATAGTCAAAAGGTCCGAGCTCGACGGGCCGCAGGCGCTTGATGTTCCAATTGTGAAAGTATTCGTGGGCCGTCAGCCCGAGCCACCCGAGATAGGCGCGACGATTCCGCGTGGTGTAGCGGCCGGCGAGTCCAAGGAAACTGTTCTTGTGTTCGAGTCCACCGCCTGCATCAGTGATGACATACAGCACGAAGTAGTGGGGGTAGTCGTAGCGGCCGCCCATCACCTGCCCGCCCGCCTCGACGATCTTCCGCACGCCCTTGACCGCCTCGTCGACATCGAAGAACGCGGTCTCGCCTTCGAGGACGAGAAAGTGGCGCTTGCCGGCCACCTCGAACTCGCGAATCAACGAGTTGCCAAGAACAATCGGACTGTCGACGAGGGTGTCGAAGTCTTCGGCGCGGTAGGTGTGCGGCTGGCCGGCGACCGGCAGCATCGCGGTGGATGAAGTTTTCCATCCGGACGGAAGTTCCAGACGCACTTCGTGCGGACGCGACGAGCCACCCACGAGCGAGATGAACGTGGGTGCGCCATTGAGCATGGCAAACGACGACTCCACCCAGTTGTTGCGCACCGTCATCTCGCGACCGTAGACGCGATACGTTACGGTGACCGTCGGCGCGCCACCGGTGTCGGCGCGCCAGCGATTCTTTGCGGATTTCTGGATCGTCAGCGCCCGACCGCCCGGGCCGCGCACGGTGACGTTCTCGACGTGTCGTGCATACTCGCGCACGAGATACGATCCGGGCGTCCACACAGCCATGAACAGGTCGACGTGCGGCCGACCACCGGTCGGGTACACGGCTTCGACTTCCAGGTAATGGGTCTCGGGTGCGGGGAAACGGACGGTATATCGAATCGGTTCCAGTGCTTGCGCGGCGATCGGGCCAGAAAGGGTCATAGTGGCTGCAACGACGCACGCAAGGGCGACAACGGCAGTGCGCTTCATCCCGCTATTCTAGACAGGGATGGGGGACTGGAAGCCGGCCGGGATGCATCTTACCGATCACAAGACAGTCGGGCTGCAATACGCGTTGACGGCGTCCGGTTTCCTGCTGCTCGGCTTCCTGCTGATGCTGCTGATGCGGTGGCAGCTGGCCTGGCCGACATCGCCCTTGCCGTCCGCAATGGCTGTGGCCGTCGGCCAGGACAACGCGCCCAGTGGCTTCATGTTGCCGGAGTTCTATAACCAGCTGGTGGCCATGCATGGCAGCGTGATGATTTTTCTCGCGGTGGTGCCGCTGCTCACCGGCGCCTTTGGCAACTACCTGGTGCCGTTGCAGATCGGCACCCGCGACATGGCCTTTCCACGCCTCAACGCCGTCAGCTACTGGATCTACCTCGCCGCCGGTTTACTGATGCTGTGCAGCTTCTTCGTGACCGGAGGCGCGGCGAACTCCGGGTGGACGTCGTACCCCCCGCTGGCCGTGCTGGCAACGCGCGGGCAAGACTACTGGCTGGTCGGCATCATCATGCTCGGCGTGTCATCGATGCTCAATTCCCTGAACGTCATCGCCACCGTGCTGCAGTTGCGCGCGCCAGGGCTGACGTTGATGCGGCTGCCATTTTTCGTCTGGTCGCAGCTGGTCGCCGCGCTGCTGTTGTTGCTGGCGTTCCCGTCGCTGCAGGCTGCCGCAATTTTTCAACTGATGGATCGACTGGCCGGCACGAGCTTCTTTTTGCCGAGCGGGCTCGTTGTCAGCGGCGTCGCGCTGCAAGGGCCCTCGGGCGGCGGCAACCCGCTGCTGTGGCAACACTTGTTCTGGTTTCTCGGTCATCCAGAGGTCTACGTGCTGGTTCTTCCGGCGATCGGTATCGTCTCGGAAGTCATCGCCACCAATACGCGGCGGCCACTGTGGGGCTATCGTGCCATGGTCGGGTCGGTGCTGTTCATCGGCATCATGTCGATGGTGGTCTGGGCGCACCACATGTTTCTCACCGGCATGGGCACCACGCTCGGCACGTTCTTTCAGATTACGACGATGATCATCTCGGTGCCGTCCGTCGTGCTCATCACATCGCTGATGCTGTCGCTATGGGGCGGATCAATTCGCTTCACCACGCCAATGCTGTTTGCGCTGGCGTTTTTGCCAATGTTCGGCCTCGGTGGCCTGTCCGGCCTGCCGCTCGGCCTTGCCGCAAGCGACGTCGCGCTGCATGACACGTGGTACGTCGTTGGACACTTTCACTTTCTCGTCGCGCCGGGAACGTTGTTCGCAATCTTTGCCGGTATCTATCATTGGTTCCCGAAGGTGACCGGTCGCACGCTCTACCGCGGGCTTGGCGTCGTGCACTTTTGGGGCTCCTTCATTGCCATGACCGCCATTTTCCTGCCGATGTTCACCCTCGGCCTGCGCGGCGTGAACCGCCGTCTGTACGACGCCGGCCTCGAGTACACGCATGCGCAAGGCACGCTGTCGATTCAGGGCCACATGACGTGGGCGGCCGTCGCTCTCGGGCTGCTGCAGTTACCGTTTCTGGTCAATCTGTTGATCAGTGCCCGGCGTGGCACCCTGGCGGGCGACAACCCGTGGCATGCGACCACGCTCGAATGGCAAACCGCCTCGCCGCCGCAACCGGGCAACTTTGCGGTGACGCCGCAGGTGGACCGCGGTCCCTACGATTACAGCCTCCCCGGCCATCCACGCGACTACGTTGCCCAGGGGGAACGCGAGTGAACGTCTCGCCCTGGGCCTACGCGCCGCGACCCGATACGCGCATCTCCACCGTGCGGCTCGGCGTGTGGCTGTTCCTCGCGTCTGAGGCGATGTTCTTCGGGTCGCTCTTCTCCGCCTACGTGCTGCTGCGCACCGGCGCCCACGCCTGGCCCGACGCGACATCCCTGGGCGCCGCGCGCGCGTTGCTGATACCCACGATCATGCTGCTGCTTGCGACGCGGTCTGTCCGCAATCAGCTCGGGCTGACCGCCGTGTTCGGGGTCTTGTTCCTGCTCGCGAAACTTCTCGCGTTCGCGCGCCTACTCGACCACGGACAGCATCCGGCGTCGAACCTGCTGATTGCGTGCTGGTTCGTCATGTCAGGATTGCATTGGCTCCATGTCGCCGGCGGCGTCGGGGCCACGGTCTGGGTCATGCAAAGCAAACGCACGGTCACGGCGCCGCACCATGCCGAACGCTTGCACGGCCTGTGGTTGTATTGGTGTTTTATTGATGTCGTATGGCTCGCCATCCTCGTTTCTTTTTATTTCATCTGAGCCTCTGCCCGATCTGCTTTGACGCCGGCGGCGCACTCAGCGACGGCGCACGCGCTGGCGCGGCAACACTGGCGCTGGTCGCCGCGGTCGTCGTCCTCGGGATCGTTCGCTTTGCGTGGCGGCTCCGATGATCGAGCGCCTGCTGCCGGTGGCCGGGTCGGAACACGCCGTCGCATTTGATGCAGTACTGAAGTCGGTACACGCGCACATCGCCATCCAGGCGCTCGCCTGGGGGACGTTTCTTGTCTTTTGCCTCATTCGGTTTCGCAGCAGCCGCCAGCCTCAGGCATCGCATCGCGGTATTGCGCCCGTCCTGCCGATGTTCGCGATCGCGGTCGTCATTGTTGGCGATGTCGTACTGCTCGCCACGATGGCGCTGCCGGCATGGCTCGCGCGCGCGACGATGCCGTCCTCGGTGCTCGCCGCGACGGAGGTGCGCATCGCCGCGGAGCAGTTCGCCTGGAACATCCACTATCCCGGACCCGATCGTCGATTCGGTGTGACGTCGGCCGCACTTATCAGCGCCTCCAACCCAGTCGGCATCGACCGGACGAGCCCGGACGGGACAGACGACGTGGGTCTGCTGAACGTGTTGATGGTGCCCGTGGGCCGCCCGGTGGTGGTGCAGTTGTCCAGTCGTGATGTCGTGCACTCGTTCACGCTCAACGAAATGCGGGTGCGGCAAGACGCGACCCCGGGCCTTCTGGTGCGGACCTGGTTTACGCCGACGATTACCGGGCAGTGGCAAATTGCATGTTCGCAGTTGTGCGGCCTCGCGCATTACCGGATGCGCGGTGAGTTCTCGGTCCTGTCGCAGCCGGGGTGGGACGAGTGGCTGAGGCGCGAGGTCGCGCTCATCCCGCCCGAGGCGGGTCTACGGTGATGCTGCGCGCGATGAAGACGCCATCCTCGACGCGGTAGACGACTTTCACGCGACTGCCTACTTGCAGGACGAGATCGGACAGCGACAGCTTTCTGCTGTCCTGAAGAATCTGTCCGTCCTTCTGAAAAACAAGCTCGACGCGCTGTGTCTCGCCGTCGGCAATGATCGAAATACGTCGGGCAGAGGGCTCGACCGTGGCCAGGCGGCCAGTGTAGGCGCGTTCGTCAGCGGGTTCCTGGCGGCGCGATGCTCCAGCCCCGAAGACGACTGTGATCAGCAGCGCCAGTGAAACCACTGGTACGGCCGAGGGTAACCCCTGCGTCACGCTATCCTCAAAGTATCAACACCTGTGTTCCACCTCTTCCTTGGAACATCGCAGTCAGATCCGCACGTTCGTTCAGGATAGGCT
>JACCSI010000269.1 GCA_013813075.1 Acidobacteriota bacterium
CTGAAGTGCAGCGTCCATTGATCGAGGGATGGGCCGAGGCGGCGCTGGAAGAGGCGCCCCAGCTGGCGGAGACGATCGCGTCCTGGCGGGCGCGCCGGTTAGCGCATGTCGACGCCGGGGAGTCGCACCTCGTCGTGGGTCATCGCGATCTGGCCGCGTGGCCCGACGCCGGCCGCGGGGAAGCGGTGGGTTATTCGCTCAGATGACCCGCGACACGGCCGGCATACTGGCGTCACGAGTGATTGGCGCATTCCCGCGCAGTTCGCAATCGAACAGCACGTCGCCGCCCATTTTGAAGACGCGGTAGGTCGGTCGCCGGCAATCGCGGAGCTGATGCGGAGGCGCAAGCCTGATGGCTGGCCGCCCATCGCCAATGAACACGGGCGCGACCGTAATTTGCAGTCGGTCCAGCAAGTTCGCCTCGAGAAATGCCGAAACCGTCACTCCGCCGCCTTCGACGAACACCCGAGCGCAGCCGTGTCCGCGCAGTTGCGCCAGTACTTGAGTGACATTGGCACCGCCATTTTCGGTCTCGTCGATGCCAACGATGGTTGCCGCTCCCAGATGGGTTTCCCCAGCCCCAATTCGCGATCGGTTGCAGAAGTAGAGCGTAGGTGCGGCCTCGTCCACGAAGACTCGCGCCGAGGGCGCCAGACGCCGCTGCGGGTCGACAATGGCGCGAATCGGGTTCCGTCCCGGCACCCGTCGTGTCGTCAGCTGCGGGTCGTCGGCGGCCACGGTGCCTGCACCAACGACAATCGCATCGCACACGCCCCGCAAGCGATGCATATGCACCATGTTGTCGTCACCGGTCACGAATTGGGAGTCGCCGGAATGGGTCGCGATAAATCCATCGAGGCTCTGCCCCAAGTGGCCAACCGTGATGGGTTGCGATGCTGTCGCGCTGCAGATAGGCAGATACAGACTGAGTAGCGCGCTACGAGGGTCGTCTGGCGCGAGCAGCGCTTCCCAGCCCACTTCCGGGCTCCACGCGAGCACGGCCTGCGGATGATTCGGTGGCACTGCGGCGAGCCGGCCATGCTCGTCCTCCGCGAAGACTCTGGCCACGCCATCGCCGTCCAATGCGGCGGCCATATCGGCGGCGGATCGCACCACACGCCATGCCGCGTCAGCGGCCACGCCACTCTGCAGGACCGTCAGATCCATTGCCAACGAACCGACACTTTCTCGCGACCCGGCGCGAATGCGTACCGCAGCATGACGGGGTCACTATGCCACCAACATCGAGCTCACGCCAAGAGGCCAAGTTGAGCGATGCTGCTCCGGAAGGACCATGACGCGATTTGACGCGGACCGTGTGCGTCGCTACTACGAACGGCACACTCGAACATTTGTCGCGTTCGGCCAGGGAGGCGCATCGGGCACGATGCATCGGGCCGTCGCCGGGCCGGGTGTCGCGGACCGGGTCGAGGCGTTTCGTTACGTCGAAGACCGGCTGATGCTCGTGCTCGCCAGCTGTCGCACGGCGGGTAGGGTTCCGCACGTCATCGACCTCGGCTGCGGCGTCGGCGGAAGCTTGTGCTACCTGGCCGAGCGTCTGCAGATTGTCGGCACGGGCATCACCTTGAGCCCGATCCAGACGACGCTGGCACGCGCACGACTCGCCGCCGCCGGCCTCTCCGAGCGGGTGGCGATCATCACCGGCGATTACTGCGATGTGCCCGACGGGGTGGCACCGGCTGACCTCGTATTTGCGATCGAGTCATTCGTACACGCCTCCGACCCGGCGCGTTTCTTCGCGCAATGCCGCCGGCTTCTTCGGCCGGATGGCGCGCTCGTCATCTGTGACGACTTTCGACGCGGGGCGACGAGTGCCGAGGCGAACACCGCGATCCAACGGTTCTGTCGCGGGTGGCACGTCAACACGCTACTCGACCCGGGTGAACTGCGCGCGCTGGCCGCAGCGGCGGGATTCGAGCACGAGTCGACCACAGACTTGTCGGGTTACCTCGAGATTGGTCGCACCAGGGACCGCCTCGTCGACCTGTTCGTTGCGCCACTCGAGCGGCTGCCGTGGCGGTGGTCTCGCCTGGACCCGTGGCTGGGAGGGAGCGCACTGCAGATGTGTCTGCGCAAGGGATGGATTGGCTACGACCTCGCCGTGTTTCGCTAATCACATCCGATCCATGATGCGATGTGCGCACACACGCACTCCTCAGCGTCCTGTTTGGTTTGAGTCGGGCGGCCCTCGATCTGATCGGACTGCGGTTTTTCTTCAGCCTTGATTGGATGTGGCTGAGCGACCCCACAGATCTGCGCGACCGGTTGCTCGAGACGCTCTATTACTTTCACGCGTTTCCTCCCGGCATGGATGCCGCGACCGGACTGCTCCTTAAACTAGGGCCATCCAACGCGCCCGTCCTCGCCCATGCCGCGTATTGGATCCTGGGATTGGCCCTGATTAACGCGCTCTACTACCTCGCTCGTGCGATCGGCCTGTCACTGCCAGCGGCGTTTGTGGTCGCGCTGTTATTCTCGCTGACGCCCACAGCCATCTACTTCGAACATCTCTATCTTTACGATTGGCCGGTGGCGACGCTCCTGTGCGTCGCTGCGGTCCTGTTTCACCGGGGCGTGTGGCGGCCATCCTTCCGCGTGTGGTTCGCGTTCTTTGCGGTTGGCGCAGCGATCGGGTTCACTCGGAGCACGTTCCATCTCGCGTGGTTCGTGGCCACCGCGGGTCTTGGGGCATGGCTCACGGCGCCCCATTCGCGGCGAGTCGTCCTTGGCGCAGCGCTCATCCCAGCGGCGCTGCTGGTCGCGCTGTATGGCAAGAACCTGGTGCTGTTCGGAGAATTTGCCGCATCGACCTTTGGTCCGGCCAGTTACACGCTCGTGACCGTCGCGGATCTTCCCAACGACGTGCGCGACGCCTGGATTCGGGCAGGACACTTGTCGTCCTTTGCGTCAGTGAGCGTCTACGCGCCACCGCGTGAGTACGCCCAGTTCTTCACGACGCCTGAACACACCGCTTGGCCGACGCAATTAACGAGACTCGAGCACCGCGGCGTCACCGCTGCAAATTTCAATCACTGGTGGCTGCTCGAAGTGCATCGTGCTCGGCGCGCAGACGTCGTCTACTACCTTCGCCACCGCCCGCTCGACTATCTGGGCAACGTGCTCGCTGGAGTCCAGGCCATGTTCAGCGTGTCAACGACCTGGCATCCGCGCGACGGCACCCCGGTGTCTCCTCACTATCAGCACCGACAAGTCTTGGGACGTTATGAAGCGTGGTTCAATCGCCTCGTCCATGGTGTTCCATTCGCGCCGATGGGCCTGTACATCTTTCTCCCGGTGGCTGTCGTCTGGGGATGCTTGCAGGCACGGAGGTGGCGGCGTTTGGCCGATCCCGACACCCGGGCGCGGGGCGCGCTGCTGTATTTCTGTGTGTTCCAGATTGTCTACGTCGTTGCCGCCAGCACGATGCTGACGGCGCTGGAATCTGCGCGCTACCGATTTCAGATTGAGTCGATGATCTGGCTGATGACCGCGGCCTGCATTCCAGGTGTGGGGCGCGCGCGGGAGCGCGCTCGGGTCCCGGGCGCAGCACGTTCGGGTTGACGTGCGCTCGCCCTTAACCCTGGTGCTTCCGGGCCTCGGCGAGGCCTGATGAGCCTGCGGCGCTGCTCGAGAATCTGCCGCGTAATGCGCCGCCGTCTTGGCGGTGCAGGATAAACTTGCCTTCCGTCGGCCGGCGGGCGCCTCGTTCGGTAAACGTCAGCGTGAGTCGATTGCCCTCTACGGTTCCCCGTACGCTGATGGGTGTACGTCCCCCTGCGGCAACCGCTCGTCCGTTCTCGGTCACTTTTTGTCCGCTGCCTGAGATCTGGTTGCCATTTTGATTGAGCTCGATGCGGTAGCCGAGTTGCAGGCCCTGAAAGGTCCTCATACTGCTGGATTCAATCGTGGTGCTGAGCGTCCACACGCCGGAAAGTTCGTCGTCGTTCGCAGCTGCAGTCACGTCTTCGAGCGTGTTCCGAGGCGACGATGCGACCTCGGCGGAGATGGACGCCGACTCACTGCGAGCCGCCACCGACGACCGTTGCCCCGGACCTGAAGTGATATTAGTTGCCGCGGGAGCAGCCGCCACGGACTCGGAGGGTGCAGGCGTCACCGCGGCGACGCGAGGAGCATCGGCTTTCGCGTTTCGTCCAGACGCCGCTGTCTTGGCCACCCCTGTAGAAGGTTTCGTCGTCGCCGCTGGCTCAACTGCCGACGTGGTCGGCCACATGTCCGGCGCCGCGCTTGCGACTGCTGGGCTACGTCGCGCCGCGGAGGTATCGCCGACACTGGCACGTCGCACTGCGCTATCCGCGATTTCTTCATTCGTGCGTGCCACGTCGCCGGCGTCTGGTGTTCCGGCCTCCTCTGTAAACGCGCGCCCCGTGGCCGCTTGAACGTCGGCGTAAGACCGCGACCTTTCGCCCAGATACCACCCCAGCACCACGGCGGCGAGGACGCCGAGCACTGCAAGTGTGTAGCGCCCGGCGCCGCGGCGAGGCCGCGTCGACACCGGCGCTTCGGGAGTGGCGGCAAACGCCGAAACAGCCGGCCTGATCAAGACCTCGGGCGCCTGTGCCGTCCTTGCCGCATGCAAGGGAGCCACAGGAGCGTCCGTCGGAGGC
>JACCSI010000358.1 GCA_013813075.1 Acidobacteriota bacterium
CCTCTTCGCGCTCGTGGAAGGCCTTTCCGCCCACAAGCAGGAGCGGCACATCGCGCGCCTCGAGCGCATGGACATACGCGCGTGTGACGTCGGTCTTGTAATCGACGAAACGTCGGAATAACAGACAAATGTCGCCAGGGGAAATCGGCCGTTCGCCGCCGTGGCCGTCAGGCACGCACCACTTGCTGTCGTTCACGATCCATCGGACGAACTCACCAACGGATTCCGGAAGCGAGCCGGCGATGGCGGTCTGCGTGATGCCGGTCTTTCCGTACGGCCGTGGGATCGGCAGCGCGATGACGGATGGCTGCGCGACCGGCTGCCGTCGGTAGGGCAGCAGCGGGACGTAGTTGGCCTGCAACGAATCGCGATCACCCGTCATGTGCGCGCTGAATGCCGCATTCACCGCTCGCTGAATCTCAGGAACGCTGCGAAACGACGTCTGCAACGTCACGGCGAGAGCCCCGCCGTCGAGAAGGCGGCGGCGCACGCGGTGATACACACCCACGTCGGCTCGACGAAAGCGATAGATCGATTGCTTCGGATCGCCGACGACGAACAGGGCGCCGGGGCGCACTGGCAAGTCCAACGGATTGCCCGCAAACCCGGCGGGCTCGTCCGCTGCCAGCATCCAGAGCAGGTCCGCCTGCAACGGATCGGTATCCTGGAATTCGTCGACGAGAATGAAGCGAAAGCGTCGTTGAAACTCGTGCCGAACCTCGGCCACGTCGCGCACAAGGTCACGGGCACGAATCAGCAGATCGAGAAAGTCGAGCACTCCGGCACGCGTCTTTCGCCGTTCATACCGGGCGGTACATGGCTGCAACTCCGCGTGCAGGAGTGCCGCCACATCTGCGTCGGCGTGGTTTCGGAAACGCACGAGCGCGTCGACGAGCATGTCACGCGCCTGGCAGACAGTTTCCCGGGGCGCCGCTTTCGAGTATTGGCCGCGTGTGCTGGCGCCCTTTCGCAGGTCGCGCTCGTGGGCGGCCAGCTCGCAGAGCCGCGCTTCCCAACCTTCGTAGTCCGGCAGACCACGTGACCGGAGTTGATCAATCTCCTTATGCGCCTGGCGCAGCCGGTGCGTTTCCCTGAAAAGGATGTCGCGACTGTCGATCGGGTTGGCACTGATCTCGGCAAACGTGGCCAGCGCGTCGAGCAGTGCCGTCATCTCGCGCTCCGGATGAAACCCGTCGGGGCGCGTCCAGGGTCGCGGATGATCGCGCCATTGCAGCAATTCCCATCCGGCGCTTCGAATCCGGTTGATCGGACTGTCGTCGTCATCGTCGGGTCCGAACCGCGGGCGCATGCGGCGCAGCGCCCGTTTCACTCCCGGGTCAGGCGACTCGAGCTGCTCCTGCATCCAGTCGGAGAACGCCTCGTCGAACAGCCGCGTTGTCGGGCCCTCGGTGAGGACCTCGAAAGACGGATCGATGCACGCTTCCACGGGACGTTCGCGCAGGAGATCCGCGCAGAAGCCGTGAATCGTGCTGACGTGCGCTTCTTCGAACTGCTGCACGGCACGCGCGAGTGCGGCCGCCTCCGCGCTGCCGGCAACCGCGTCGAGGAGCCGGCGCTCGAGTTGCTCGCGTAGCCGTAGCTTCAGTTCGCCGGCCGCCTTCTCACTAAACGTAACGGCCGCAATCTGCTCAATGGCCGCAGCGGTTCCGGTCTCGATCAGACGGACCACACGCCGGACGAGCTCGGTGGTTTTGCCCGTTCCGGCAGCCGCCTCGACTACCAGTGTGCTGTCGAGGGCTTCGCCAATGAGATGTCGATCGTCGGCTGCCACACGTCCCGGCGTCGCGGCGTCAGGCGTCACGGCAGCCTTCGCAATGCGTCCAGATCGGCGGCTGGGTTCTGTGGCTTTCTGGCGGTTCGCCGTTCTTCGTCACGACCGCAGACAGGCTTGAAATCGCACCACTTGCACGCGTCATGTCCCGGGCGAGCCGCCAGCGGGCCGAACTCGAGGGCGCGGTCGATGATCTCGAGCACCTCGAGTCTGCTCTTGCGCGCCGACTCGCCAAGCTGAATCCGGTGGTCGCCGTACTTCCCCGCGTCCGTGCAGTACCACAGCCGCCCTTCGTAGACGACGTCGCCGGTAATCGCCTCGAGCGCAAGCCCGTACAGCACGGGCTGCAACACTTGACCGCCGTGGACGACGGTGGCTCTGGTCGTGCGATTCTTCCCGGTCTTGTGGTCGGTTACGCGCAGGGCGTTGGTGCGCGGATTGCGTTCGACGAGATCGATAGAGCCGCGAAGGTGAAAGCGGCCGCCAACGAGGGCCGGCTCGGTCACCGACGCGGGATCGCGTGCCGCGTCGCGCGGCAGGCCAAAGGCGAACTCGAAGCGCTCCGGCACCCAGTCGGTGTCGCGAGGCAACTGCTCGACCCAGAGCAACAAGTCGCGGCGGATGGTGCCGACCTCATCGGCCCACACACGGTCAATCGCCGGCGCCAAACGCTCGGCCGCGTCGCGCGTGACTTTCGCGATGACCCACTCGAGTTGCTGCCGTGCCGCAGGCAGCCGCGTGGCGGTGACCGGCAACTGCCCGTTGGCCTGAAGTGTTCGGTAAAACTGCGCCTGGATCTCGTGAAACAAGCTGCCACGCGTGAGGGGGTCCATCCGCTGGAGCGGCGCCGGCTCTTCGAGCGGTGACAGCCGATAGATCGCGGCGAGGACGAACTGGTACGGACAGGTCGCGTAGCGCTGCAGCGCCGTCAGGGAATAGGCGCGCGCGCCAAGTCGGTGCGTCCCCAGCGTGGTGAGGGCCTCGGGTGAAGGCGCGATCAATCCGTCGGCCTTCGACCACCGCGGCTGATGTCTGGCCCAGCGCTCGGTCACCGACCGGCGCAACGCCTGGTTGAGATCGACCAGGTAGCGAGCGCGACCCCCAACCAACTTCGCGTTGCGATCGAGGAGCAACGGCCGCAACACGGCGAGATCGTGCTCGAAGTCGTCGATGGCGTCCTCAGGTGACGGCGGCGCCGGCCAGGACAACGAGGCAGCACCTTGACGATGTGCGCGCTCCGCCACCTGCGAATAGTTCGGCACGCTGCCAGACATTGCGCGAACGACATCGAGGACGTAGAACGAGGGGACGCGGGCTCGCGATTCGCGCAGTTCCACCCGCGGATACGACACATACACTCTATCGATGGCGGCACCGACGGCCAGGCGCAATTGCAGACGCTCGTCATCGGCGCGTGTCGACCGTACGGCCAGCCCGGCGTCGAGGTCGCGACGCCGCGCATCCAGGAGCAGGGCATCTTCGCGAAGGCGTTGCGGAAAGATGCGTTCCGCGAGTCCCGGAACGAACACCACCCGAAAAGCGCGGCCTCGGGCTGCGTGGCAGGTGCCGATGAACACACGGCCTTGCCGACGACGCGGCGGTTCGTGATTGAGCGTGCGGAGCCTGGGAGCCAACACTTCACGAACCTCGGACAGCGACACCGGTCCGACGGTTCCAAGAGGGGCAAGCTCATTCAGCACGCGCAGCACTCGAGACGGTTGTCGTAGCACGCGTGGTGCCAGCCGCGTCAGGCGTTCCAACCATAGCGCCCACGGTTGCCGGTCTCGCCAGGCATCCAGCGTTTCAACCAGGGGCAATGCGAGCTCTTCGAGATAGCGCAACTGGCCGCAGTCCCGTTGCAGGGCGCCAATGCGGGGTGAGTCTGGTTCATCCTCGCCAAGCTCTCGGATGCGCCGTTCGAATTCGTGGCGCAGGCCCGGCAGTCGCTTGCGCCACCGTTCCAGTCCCTCGATGACGTAGGCCTCAACCAGCAGCTCTTCCCATCGCCACGGCGCCTGAAGTGTGCCCGCAATGACGCGATCGTGGTCGCGCTCCGAGATAGCGGGTGCCTCGTCGACTGGCGCGGGGTCTTCGGCGCGATCGGAGGCCGGGACCAGACTCTCGGCGACATCGTCGGTGGGCGCGGACCACCCGTCGCTGCCAGCGGCGTCCGCGACGGGTACCTGGCCGAGCGACAAGTACTCGGCAAACCGGCGCGCCGACAACTGCTCGTCGGCGCAGGCCAGGAGCGCGAGAAAGGCACGCCCGGCGGGGTCGGGCCTTCGGGTTCCGCGTTCGAACCACACGGGAACGCCGGCACGAGAGAATGCATGTTCAAGCAGACCCACGTAGGTCTGGGGGGCGCGAAGCAGGACGGCCATTTCATCGAACGGCACTCCGCGAGCGGCTTCGAGCAGCACTCGTCGCGCAATCTCGGTGGCCTCGCGGCCTTCGCCGGGCGCCGAAAAAATCTCGACGCTCCCGTCATTGGGGCCGGTCGGAGGCGTCTCGGGCGAAAAGAGGAATGTCTGCAGGCGACCAAGGGCGGGCGCGACCCGGGGAGACGAGAGTGCGGTTGATGGCGCGCCGCCGAGGCGCTCGTAGACATCGCGCGCGCGAACGTCCCCTTGCGGGGCGACCGCAACGACCGAGGCGGCGGCGCCCACGATCGCGTCCACCAGGTCGGCTTCCGCCGGCGACG
Organism: Acidobacteriota bacterium; assembly: GCA_013813075.1. Lineage (GTDB taxonomy): Bacteria > Acidobacteriota > Vicinamibacteria > Vicinamibacterales > UBA2999 > JACCSI01. The sequence continues at coordinate 4,494 of JACCSI010000358.1, forward strand.
CGAGCGACACGTCGAGCAGAATGATCG
>JACCSI010000564.1 GCA_013813075.1 Acidobacteriota bacterium
CCGTAGGCCAGCGCTTTCTCTCTGGCATTTTCCCAGAAGGTGGCCGCGGATTCATCGGGTTCCACAATCGGCGGGAGATCGTCGACTGTCTGGACCGTCACGCCGCAGTCCGCCAGCAACGGACGAATCTCACGAACCTTATGGGGATTGGTCGTGGCCACGAGCAGATTCATCGGCCGAGGATTGGTCCGACAATCTCCCTCTGTGTCGCGATCAGTTGAGCGATCCCACGGTCCGCAAGTTCCAACAGACCGGTCAGTGCGTCGCTGCCGAAAGGTTCAGCCTCCGCGGTACCCTGAATCTCGATGAAGCGGCCGTCGCCAGTCTTGACCACGTTCATGTCGACATCGGCCTTCGAGTCTTCCTCGTAGGCGAGATCGAGCAGCGGCATCCCACCAACGATGCCGACGCTCGTGGCGGCAACATAGTCGTTGATGGGAATGGTTTTCAGTTGCTCCTGCTGCTTCAACTTGCCGAGGGCGAGCACCAGGGCGACGAATGCGCCGGTGATCGAGGCGGTGCGGGTCCCGCCGTCAGCCTGGATGACATCACAGTCGATCCAGACCGTCCGCTCGCCGAGCTCGGGCAGGCGCATCACGGCGCGCATCGACCGACCGATGAGGCGCTGAATCTCCATCGTGCGGCCTCCGACCTTGCCTTGCGAGGCTTCGCGGGTCGTGCGGGTATGAGTGGCGCGCGGCAACATGCCGTACTCGGCCGTGACCCAGCCCTTGCCGCTGCCACGAAGAAACGGCGGCACGCGATCTTCGATGCTGGCCGTGCAGATGACGCGCGTGCGTCCGACTTCGATCAGCACCGAGCCTTCGGCGTGCAGCAGAAAGTGCGGCGTAATTGTGGTCTGGCGCAGCTCGTGCGGGGCGCGATCGTTCTGTCTGGTCATGGGGTGATTAGCGACTCATTCTTCCGTAACGGCCGACGCAAGTCCACATGGCCGGCCAGCGTATCGACCTCGCGGCCTTCAATGAGGAGCTGCACGCTCTGCACGTCCGGGAGATTCGTCGTGATCGCGTTGACAATCGCGAACACCGTCAGCAGCTCGTTCATCGAGCCGCCGGGATGCTTGTCGCGGACCGCGCCGTCGAGGTCCACGAACGCTTCGTTGCGTTCCGACACATAGAGTCCGCGCAGGCTGGTGCCGGCGGGAATCGCGCTCACCAGCGGTGCCGGTGGTGTTGCGGCCAATTGCGCCTCAACCAACGCGCGGGCCTGCGCGACGGTCCCTACGGCAAGGGGGATCTCGTGCTCAGCCGTAAGCAGTCCTCGACCGTCCTCGGACGCGAAGAACAGCGTGGCCTTGATGCGAGGCACCGCCGGGACCGCGTCAGGCGTCGTTTGGGAGGCCGGCGCAGCCACCGGCGCCGTCTCGGTGTTGCGAAGGATGCGCGCCAGGGCGGTCATCATCGCCCACCCGAGCCCCACGGCGACGATGACAATCGCCAGCGCCACGAGGAGGCGTCGCGGCGTCATGGCTGCGAACGTTCGATCCGCGCGCGGAATTGCACGAGCGCGTCAAAGAGACCTTGCGTCACTTGATCTTGGTACGCGCCCGAGCCGAGCGCTTGTTCCTGCTCCGCGTTTGAGAGATACCCGATCTCGACGAGCACGGCCGGCATATTGGCGCCGACCAGCACGCGGAAGGGTGCCTGCTGAACGGGGCGCGGCGACATGGCGACACGCGCCCGCAACGACTGTTCGACCATGCCCGCCAGCGCCGACGACTGCTCCAGATACCGGGCCTGGGCAATTTCCCAGAGGATCAGGTCAACGCTCCGCGTGCCTCCGCCCAGTGATGGCAGGACGGTCCCTGTGGATTCCGCCATTCGGCGCGCTTCGGCATCGGCGCGGTCGATGCTGAGGTAATACACCTCCGCGCCCTTCATCGCGGGGCGAATCGCTGCGTTGGCGTGGAGACTGATGAAGACGTCAGCTTTCTGACTGTTGGCATACGCGGACCGCTCATCGAGCGAGATCGTCCGGTCGTCGTCTCGCGTCAGGAAGACTCGGAGCCCAAGGCGAACTTCGATCATCGTGCGCAGTCGCCGTGCCACGGCGAGCGTGACGTCTTTCTCGAGCGTCCCACCCGGACCGCGCGCCCCGAGCTCGTCGCCGCCGTGGCCGGCGTCGATGACGATGGTGCGGACTCCGGCGGCCGGGAGAGGGAGCGACGGTGGCAGCGGATCGGCGGGTGCCGCTGGGACCGCGGGCGCCGGTACTGGGGCCGCGGGCGATTCCGTTCCCGCCGGGAGCATATCGATGACCAATCGTGAGGAGCTCGCATCGGGTTGAGTCGTGGTGGCGCGATGCATTCCGAACTTCGAGCCGGGCACGAGACGAAGACTGGTCGGTGTGTCACCCTGCTGAAGCGCCTGCAAAAAGTCCTGCGGCGGCATCGCTGGGGAGCTGAAATCCAGCGCGTCGGCATCGAACACCACTTGCACGCGTCCGCCCTCGAGGGTCACGCGCGCCGGCGTTGCCGGGGTGGTGTCCACGGTGACCGTTGTGCCACCCGCGTTCGCGTCAACGCGAGCGGTCACTCGAGGGACGCGCACGTCGCCGACCACGAGCAGCCGTGCCGCGCGCCGCAATTCCATGCGCGTATCCAGCGCCGGTCCAAGGGCGCGCTGCAGAAAGTCAAGCGGGAGCAGCCAGCGGTTGCCCTGGCGAACTGGCGCTGCCGTGAGTGACACCAGCCGTCCGGCGACCGACACCACCGGTTGATCCGGGGTGATGATAATGGTGCGAGCGCCCGCCGTCGCCGTGACGCCGCCCGCGAGTCGATCCTCGACCAGCGTCAGCCCGAAGGTCGTCGCCACATCGTCCAACGCGACGTATTCCTGGTTGTTGAGGGAGATAGTTGCCAGCGCCCGCGCCCCTTCGCGCGACAGAATGCGGAGGCTAGACTGTGGCGCCTGCGCTGCCGAAGGCGGTGCCGAGCCACTGACAAGAACAATCAGGGCAAACAGTAGAGCAACGGTCGCGCGGCGCAATGCACATCCATGATACCGCCCACGGTTGCGCGCAGGGACCAGCGGCAGGCGCCGGCGAGCGGCCGCACACGGATCGACCCTGGCCCAACGCCCCGACTGGACGAGTGACGAGATGCGCCGCGTCATCTGGAATGATGGGGACGAAGGGTGTCTCCTTCGCGGCAGATCCCACTACCGAACGCCGCGTGTCAGTCGAAGGCAGGCCATCATTTTTGAAGTCGAGCGCGTGCTGTTGCATACTGCGCATGGCAGATGCGACGCCTTGGTCTCATCCTCGTGCTCTTCGCGGCGCCTATCCTGAGTGCTGCGCCGCCGCAGCGTGCGGCAGGGCCGAGGCCCGCAAGCTCCATGGCGCAAACATTCCGCGCGCGGTTGTCCCCGGTACCCCTCGACGTGGCGATGCAAAGCACGATTGCCGGCAGCGGTATGGTGACGGCAACGCTGGACGGGGCCACGCTCGTCGTCAGTGGCACGTTTGCCGGACTGAAATCGCCGGCGACCATCGGCAAGATTCACGCTGGCCCAAAGGGCATTCGCGGCCCCGCGGTGCTCGATTTGACGGTGGCGAAAGAGACGAGCGGGACGGTCGCCGGTACCTTCGTCCTCTCGCCGCAGCAAGTCGACGACCTGACGAACAGCCGCTTCTACATCCAAGTGCATAGCGCCAAGGCCCCCGACGGAAATTTATGGGGATGGCTGCTGCCTCAAGGAGCGCGGCGCTGAAAATTACCTCGACGACCCTCCTCAGTGGTGCGGCCGCCCTTCTCGGTCTCACGATCGTGATCGCCGCGCAGCAGCCGCCGATCGCCGTCTACACGGCAGATCAAGCCGCCGCCGGCCGCGCGGTGTACGCCGCCAGTTGTGCAGGGTGCCACTTGCCCGATCTTGCCGGCCGCAATGAAGCCGCGCCGCTCGCGGGTGCCAACTTCATGAACACTTGGCGCGGACGAACCACTCACGACCTCTTCGATTACATCGCCAAGACGATGCCCCCCGGAGGGGCGAATCTCGGTATCGACGCCTATCTCGCGGTGACGGCGTTTCTCCTGCAGGCCAACGGCGCTGCACCTGGCGCACAACCGTTGTCGCCAGCCACCGCAACCCAAATCGGTTCGATCGCGTCCGGTATGAAGCCTGCACCGACGTCCGCGACCTCGACGACGTCGACGAACTCCACGGTGTCGGCAACGCGCACACCTGAGACACCGTCCACGCCACCTCCACCCAGAGGCCTCACCATCACCGGTGAAGTCAAGAATTTCCGCCCCGTGACCGACGACATGCTGCGCAACCCTCCCCCTGGCGACTGGTTGATGCTGCGGCGCAACTATCAGGCTTGGAGCCACAGTCCGCTGACCGAACTCACGCGCGGCAACGTCAAGGAGCTGCGGCTCGCGTGGGTCTGGGCGATGAACGAAGGCGGATCGAACCAGCCCACACCACTCGTGCACGACGGCGTGATGTACCTGACCAACACCATGAACATGGTCCAGGCGCTGGACGCCGCCACTGGCGAGCTGATCTGGGAAAACCATGTCGGGCCGGGCACGGCGATTGGCTTCGGCGCGATGCGCAACATCGCCGTTTATGGCAACAAGGTGTTTCTCGCCACGACGGACGCGCGGCTGGTTGCTCTTGACGCGCCGACAGGCAAAGTGGTGTGGGACACCGTGATTGCCGATCGAGCGAAGGGTTTTTCGAACACCAGCGGACCTCTCGTCATTCGGGGCAAGGTGGTGCAGGGGCTGCAGGGATGCGATCGCTACCGCAACGAGCGCTGCTTCATCAGCGCCTATGACGCGGACACCGGCAAGCTGGCCTGGAAGTTTCATACTGTCGCACGTTCTGGCGAGCCCGGCGGGGACACCTGGGGCAACCTGTCGGATACGCTGCGGGCCGGCGGCGACACCTGGATGGCCGGCAGCTACGACCCCGATCTCGATCTCACGTATTGGGGCATTGCGCAGGCCAAGCCATGGATGCCGATCAGCCGCGGCACGTCTGTTAACGACGCGGCGCTCTACACCGCATCGACGGTGGCGTTGCGCGGTGCAGACGGCACGCTCGCGTGGCACTTCCAGCACATGCCCGGCGA
>JACCSI010000391.1 GCA_013813075.1 Acidobacteriota bacterium
GTCGCGCAGGCGTATCGTGTCGATGTCACACCAACGCGCATCACGTTCACGTTCTTACCGCATCAGAAGGTGCCACGGCAGCAGTGCGAGGACCTCACGGCATTTCTCGAAGACGTTGCAGCGAAGGTGACGGGCACCCGCATCGCGGTCGTCGTGGCCACCGTGGATGCGGCGTCGCTACCTGGACTGGCGACACCTGGTGCACCAGACGCACCGAGTTCACCGGCTGCGCATTCCTCTGCGGCTCCTGGTTCACCCCGCACAACGGGGTCGCCAACGACGGCGTCCGAGGCATTGCGGCAGGAGGCGTTGTCGGATCCGTCAGTACAGGCGCTGCTCGAAATTTTTCCGGTCGAGAAAACCAAGATTGAGGAAATGTAGTTCATGAATCCTCTCCAATTGATGAAACAGGCGCAACAGCTGCAGGAGCGCATGCAGCAGGAGATGTCTTCGCTTACGGTCGAAGGCGCCTCCGGCGGCGGCATGGTGACGGTCGTGGCCAACGGCCACAAGCACCTGCAAAAGTTGACGATCGATCCTGAAGCGGTGTCGAAAGAAGACGTCGAGATGCTGCAGGACCTGATCGTCGCCGCGGTCAACGATGCGTTGCGCAAGGTGGACGATGAGCTGAAGACCAAGGTCGGCGGCATCATGGGCGGCCTCGGCCTCCCGGGTCTTCCATGACGCGACCGGTGTCCTGCACGTGCGGCGGCTGGGGATCTTCGGGTTCGGCGGCGTAATGTCTCTGCCCGGCTCGTTGCAGACTCTCATCGATCAGATCAAACGGCTTCAGGGCGTAGGCGCCAAGAGCGCGCAGCGGCTGGCGTTCCACGTCCTGAAGACGCCGCGTGAGGACGCGGAGCGATTGTGCGACGCCATCCGCGAGGCCAAGGACCGAGTCACTTACTGCTCGATTTGCAACAACTTCACCGACAGCGATCCATGTGTGTACTGTGGTGACCCGGCACGCGACCACCGCCTGGTGTGTGTGGTGGAAGAACCGCAGAACGTCAACGTCGTCGAGAAGACGGGCGGCTTTCGCGGGGTCTATCACGTGCTGCTTGGTGCGCTGTCGCCGCTGCAGGGTGTCGGGCCCGATGATTTGAAGATCAAAGGTCTGCTGTCGCGGATCGGCGACGATCAGATCGAAGAGATCATCCTCGCCAACAGTCCGACGGTCGAAGGGGAGGCCACGGCGATTTACCTGGCGCGCCTGTTGAAGCCGCTCGGCGTGCGTGTCACCCGCATCGCGACAGGCATTCCGGTCGGCAGCGATCTGGAGTATGCGGACGAGTTGACCATGGGAAAAGCGATGGAAGGGCGCCGGGAAGTGTGATGGCAACAGATAGCGGTAGTGTGATGGCCCTAAGGTAAAATCTCGGCGTCCGAATGCTACCTGCAGCGTACCAAATCCCGGCAGCCGCCCTCCTGATCGTCGGAGGGCTGGTCGCGTGCTTTGTCGGCTACCGCCTGTTCAAGTTCGTCCTCGCCATTTTTGGTTTCATCATCGGCGCGCTTGCCGCCAGCTCGATCTTTGGTGCGAGTGACACCACCTACATGGTCCTCGCCGCGATTGGCGGCGGGGTGGCCGGTGCGTTGTTGCTGCTGGCCGCGTATTTCGTGGGTGTGGCGCTGGTCGGCGCCGGGCTCGGTGCGCTGATCGCGAACTTGACGTGGACGCAGATCGAAGGCGACCCACATCCGTTCGTGGTGGTGCTGTTCTCGGTCGCGGGGGCGTTGCTGGCGACGTGGCTGCAGCGGTACGTCATCATTCTCGGCACTGCCTTCGGCGGCGCGTGGACCCTCATCGTCGGCGGGCTCGCGTTCATGGGCGACAAGACGGCGATGGACGCGGCGGCAGCCGGCGACATCTGGGTGGCGTATCCCATGAATCCTGCGCCGGGGCAGGCGTGGGTGCCGTATGCGTGGATTGCCCTCGGGCTGCTCGGCACGGTTGTGCAGATGTTCATCACCGGCGGGCAGAGCGGCCGCGTAGTGAAGCCCAATCAACGGAAAAAACCTCAGCCGGAGTAGAGTGCCCGCGCGCCTGGGGTCCTGAGCGCGCCGGGTCGCCAGCGCTCAGAGGCGCTAATGGCTCGGGTGTTACTCCGCCATTCCCGGGTGTGCCCGCTGCGAAGCGCGGCTTGCCCGGCTCGCGTTTCTGTTTTACGATGATCGTCTGCCGTTCACGCTGCGGTGGAGGCGTGGGCACTACCCGCCGCTGACGCGTCGACTTCTCATTCCTCGGTAGCTCAATGGCAGAGCATCCGGCTGTTAACCGGAGGGTTGCTGGTTCGAGTCCAGCCCGAGGAGCCACTTACGCATCAACAACTTACGGCTGACCAATGGACCTCGCTGTGCCCGCCAATGTAGCGGAAAGTGTAGCTACTGCGGACTACTGAATCGTTCTTGCTGGCAACAGCACTGTCCGAGGGCCTGGGCTCTGAGGGACGTCCAGCGCGTCCATCGC
>JACCSI010000403.1 GCA_013813075.1 Acidobacteriota bacterium
CCTCTTACGGTATCGCGACGCCGCGACAATCGCGCGACTCAAATCACCAAGCGGTCGGCGCGGCGCCTGGGTGCGCCGGGCTCCCCCAGTCAAAGTGCCCCGCGGCCCCCCAGACTTCAGGCGTCGAACGGGATACAGAACCTCACTGACATCTGCTGCGCCTTCTCTTGTACAATCTCAACCGTGTCGCGCCCTTCACCAGGAGCTCGTCACGACCCGCGAGAAGTGGCCGAACTCAGGGCACTCGCCGAGAGACAGCCAGAGCTTTCTGCCGCCGCCTCCCTGCAAATTGAGCTGGTCGACGCGCTTCGTCGGATCCAAACACGCATCGCCACCGCGTCAGTCACGTTGACCGCCGAGGAGATTGCCGCACGCCTGTCGAGCGGCCGACCCCTGGTCACCTTCGATCGTTTACCGATTGACTGGAACGAAGCGCGGCTCCTGTTTCGCAAGATTGCCGACGTCCTGCGTCGGCATGAGGCGGTCGATGCGGACGGTGTGGCGAGGCTTCACGATGTTGGCCGGAGTGCCGGCCTCCCCGACCTCGCCCGGCGGTGGTTTGAACAGGGCTCCAGCGACCCGTCGGTTGACATGCTCGACGAAGTCATCGCCTGGTCGATGCGGCCGTTCCTGGTGCGCTCCGCCGACATTCTGCAGCAGCGTGGCGTGTTTGGCGCGTGGAAGCGTGGCGTGTGCCCCGTCTGCGGCGGCGAACCGGACTTCGCGTGTATCACGTCCACTGGCGAACGGCTGCTGATCTGCTCGCGCTGTCAGACACGATGGCCGACCGAGCCCTATGCGTGTCCGTTCTGCGGGGAAGGTGACAAGCGTCGCATCACGAGCTTCGCCACGCCCGATGGCACCTACCGCGTCACGGCCTGTCAGTCGTGCCGGCGCTATTTGAAGACGCTTGATGGCCGGCGCGCCGGCCGCGCGGTCATGCCGGCCCTCGACTCCATCGCAACGCTGCCGCTCGACGCGGTGGTCATGCAACGGGGGTTCACGAATGGATAGCCACGGCGCTGGCGTTCGAAGGGCGGACTGTGAACCTCGGCGTGGGTCAGCGCAACGCCGTCACGCCCCGCGTAAACCGCGACGTGCACCCAATACAACCACGCAATAAAAAAGCCCGGACGCGGTAACCGCTCCGGGCTCGTAGTTCAGCCGCTTGCACGCGGAACTTCTATTGCGGCAACTCTTGTGGCTGCGGCGCTTGGCCGATGCCGAGCACCTTCTGTGTGTGCGTGCTCATCCAGTTGAATAGATGACGCGTTTCCCAGAAGCGGCCCTGGTTCGTCTTGGCGCCGAGCACCACGACCGCCACCTGGGTGCCTGATTTTGGCAGCCGGAGCAGGGTGGCGAGGCAGTATCCCGAGCGATTGATGAATCCGGTCTTGCCGCCAAGTACGTCGTATTCACCGGAGCGCACGAGGTGATTAGTGCTTCTGACGTTGATCGTGCGTTCACCGGCGTGAACCGTGTGCGTGGCCTTGCGCATAATGGTGCCGATGCGATCGTCGGCCGAGGCAAAGGCAATCAGCCGGGCCATGTCGTAGGCCGACGAAACGTTCGATGCCAGAAGGCCTGACGGGTCGGCATAACGCGTGCGCTCGAGACCGAGCTCACCGGCTTTCTGCGTCATGCGATCGACAAACCCGGCGGCTCCGTACGGCGACACGCGCGCAAGGGCGCGGGCGGCCGCATTGTCGGACCCGATCAGCAACAGATTCATCAAGTCGTCAGCCGTCACCTGGTAACCGGCGCGCAGATACGTGGTTGATGCCCTGTAGACATCGCTGCGCTGCAGCGTGACTGGGGTGTTCATGGGCGTGCCCGACTCCAGAAACACCAGCGCGGTCATGACCTTGGTGATGCTGGCAATCGAGCGTTGATCCTGCGCGTTCGACTCCCAGAGCACTTCGTTGGTCTCCGGGTTGTAGATAATCGCGGCGGCCGCCCGCACATCGGGCACTTCGAGACCGAGCGCATCAATCCTGAAACGCGGCGTTTCGACTTCGCGCACTTCACGTGCATGTGCGGCGGCGCGGGCCTGGGCGATGCGGGCCTGACGTGCTCTGGAGGCGCTGGCGGAGTACCGCCTCACCGTGGGACGTCTGGTGGTAGTTTTGGAGGTGGCCTTCCTGGGAGCGGACCTCGCGGCACTCCTGGACTGTGCGCCCCTGGACGCGACGGCCGCGGGCGCCTCGCGTCCTGCGTCGGGCGCGATTGCGGCCGCAAACGGCTGAGCCGGAGCACCCAGCACCACGGCGACGACCAGGAACGCGGTCAATCTCAGGGCGTTTCGATCGCCAGCACATTTTTGAAGGGCACCACAGTGCATCAGAATCTTGCCTCTCAGCCGTTATAAAGGGAAGGCGTTATAGGGAAGGTCTGCGAGCCAGCCCTTCCGATGTTTCTCTAACTGGTAGTCGGCATAGTAACATATTCTCGATAGAGTTCAACCCTATCCCGCTGCGGAATCTGGATTTACGGCAATTACGACACAGGCAGTGTAATATTTACCCATGAATGGGCTTGCAAGTCAGGAATTTGACGCGTTGCGCCAGACGATCCGGTCGCGCGGCACAGCTCGGCCCATCATGTTTCTGGTCGGCCTCGCCACCTGGGCCGCCACCCTGCTGGCCATCCTCTTACTGCTGCAAAACCCGATCGCGTCCGTCGTGCCGTTGCTGGTCCTGCTGGCCACCTTTGAGACGGTTCGGTCACTGCACCTAGGGGTTGAGCGTATTGGACGCTACGTGCAGGTGTTTTTCGAGGAAGGTGTCGGCAACCAGGCCCCTGTTGCGGCCCCGGCGTGGGAACACACCGCGATGATCTTCGGGCCCGGCGCGCCTGGCGCAGGCGTGCATCCCTTCTTTCAGCCAGTGTTCATGCTGGCCACGCTGGCGAATCTACTTGCGGTGCTGCTGCCCGCGCCGCTGCTGGTTGAGATGGCGACGCTGCTGGTGCCGCACGTTGCCTTTCTGGTGTGGATCATTCACTGCAACCGCAAAATGCGGAAGCAGCGCGCAATCGAACTCGCGCGGTTTCGCCAGATTCGCAGCGCGCTCGCGCAGTAACGCAGCTTTCCAGTCGCACCGCGCCGGTCGTGCAGCAAGACCCCGGGACGAGACCGTACGCGGGCGGCTCGCGCAGTGAAGACGTTGCGCCACTACCGCGCGGCGGACCTCACGCCGCAAACTGTTCTGACCTTAAGGGCAAGTGGTCCGACCGTCGTCGCGCCACCTACTGCTGCGCGAGAGCCAGGGCGATCAGCAAGGCGCGCTGCGTGCCCTGAAACGAATTCGTCGAATCGAAGGCTTCGTCCAACGCGTGGGCACCGCTACCGCGTCCGCCGCCGTCGATCGTAATCGCCGGGATGCCCATGTTCATCGGGATGTTCGAATCGGTCGAGCCTTCGTCGAGCGAAACCGGCAACCCGAGTGCCTTAGTCACCGACACCGCGGCGACCACGATGGCGTGATCGCCCGCAGTGCGTCCGGCGGGGCGATCGCCGACCAGCTGCTTCTCCACGGTCAGCGCACGACTTCCCCACCGCACATTCTCATCCGCCGCCGCGTCGTCCATGGC
>JACCSI010000405.1 GCA_013813075.1 Acidobacteriota bacterium
ATCGCGCACGTCGATCAGCGCTTCGCGCACGTTATTCTCGGTGACCAGTTCGCCTTCCTGCGGGGGGACCCTGAACTTGAACAGCCGCGCCCCCGGGTCCGCGACGCTGAAACGCACGCGCGCCGTGGCCGCCGACCCATCGCCGGGCAGTGTTACCTGCTGCGAGCCGACGATACGTCCCTCGTCCTCGACGTCGAGGGTAATGGTCTTGCCGGCAAAGCCCGACTGGCTGATCATCACGTCGATCATCAGCGTGGTCCCCTTGAGCGCGAAGCGCGGGGTGCTGACCCGCCCAACCTGAATGTCCCGGGGCAGCGTCTCGCGACCCACGCCCACGGTAAACACCGGCACCCCCTGCGACTTCAAACCCAGCAGCGAATCCCCAAGCGAGTCTTCGGCGGTGTCCGCGCCATCCGTCACCACCACCAGCCCGGCCAGCGGCAACCCGGCGAGCTCCTGCCGCGCCCCGTCGAGGGCCACGCCCAGGCGCGTCTGTGCGCCGGCGAACGTCAGCTCGTCCTCGGCATCCACCCGCGAGGCGGCCGTGGAAAACCGGAATGTCCTGACGACAAACTTATCGGATAACGCTTTCAGGGCACCGCGATCCGCCGCGCCAAATTCCTGCCGCACGAAATCTGCGCGCGCCGCACCATTCTCGTGGTCGGCAATCTGCATGCTGCGCGAGTCGTCGAGCAGCACGGCGACAAAGTTCTGTTGCGCCACGGCGGCTTTGACGACCAGAACGGGGCGGAAGAGGCACACCGCCACCAGCGCGATCAGGGCAACACGCAGGCCGGCGAGCACGATTCGATCGCGAAGCTTGAGCTTCGCACCCGTGGTGCGGTAGGTGGCGATCGCCGCAGCCACGGCGAGGCCGGCGACGACCAGCGCCACGTACGAGCCGCCCCACGCCGCAAACCGAAGCTCACCCTGCGAGAAAACGACAGGTCGGTACTCAAAGAGGAGTTGGAAGAAACTGTCGAACACGACGCCTTTCGCGCGATTCTACTCGACTGAGGCGCTGACCAGGGTCACACGGCCTCGGGGTCAGGCCAAGAAACGAGAAAAACGCAGCGAGCAAGTCGCTGGCCACTCAATAGTTGCCATGATGTGTCGGCGAATGAAACAAAGAGATGCGGTCTTCTAGTTTCTTAGCCTCACCCCGAGTCCGGGAGGCGTCCGCCTAAGACGTTGGCAATGCGCTCACCGTGGAAGCGGCCGTTCTCGATGAAAACCGTTCCGGTTCGCTTCCCTGCCACCTGCCCGCCCGCGATGAACAGGTTGGGAACGTTGGTTTCAAATGTCTCCGGGTTGTAACACGGTTCGTCAGTCTCAACGTTAATCGTGACTCCCGCGCGGCGAAGAAATTCCGGATCGGCGTGATACCCGGTCAGTAGCAGCACGGCCTCTGCCGGAATCGTTTCCAGCAGAGCGCCCGCGCCCCTGTGGCGGACAACGACTTCCGTCGGCCGGATCTCAACCATCTCGGTATTGAAACGCGCCGTAATCGCACCATCGCGGATGCGGTTCTCGATATCAGGACGCACCCAGTACTTGATGGAATCTCCCAAGGTGTCCCCGCGGTGCACCAGGGTCACGTGGACGCCGTTGCGATACAGGTCGAGCGCCGCCTCAGCCGCGGAGTTCTTGCCGCCGACCACGACCACGTGCTGGCGGAAATAGGGGTGGGCCTCGTCGTAATAGTGCGTCACATGCGGCAGGTCTTCGCCCGGCACCCCGAGGTAGTTGGGCGAATCGTAATAGCCCATGGCCAGGACCACCGTGCGCGCCTTCCGAACCCGACGCACCCCGAGACTAGTACGTGTGTCCAGGAGAAATATCCGCTCGCCGGACACTTCGTCGTATTCGATCGTCAGCACCTCCTCGCGCAGGCAGATCTGCAACTTGAACAGATCGACGATGCGCCGGTAATACTGCAGCGCCTCCAGCCGCGTCGGCTTGTCGTACGGCGTCGTCAGCGGGATGCCGCCGATCTCCATCAACTCCGGCGTGGTGAAGAACACCATGTTGGTCGGAAATCGCCGGATTGACTCAACCAGGGTGCCCTTCTCGAGAATCACGTAATCAAGACCAAGTTTTTGAATCGCAATGGCCGCAGCCAGTCCGGACGGACCCGCGCCAATAATCACGACGTCGCAAACAGGCATGACTGGATCATATGATGCGCCGATGCGGTCCATTGCTCTGTGG
>JACCSI010000406.1 GCA_013813075.1 Acidobacteriota bacterium
GTAAGCGCAGCATCGCAGGGTCCTGCGAATCCACCGTGCGGGCCTCCTGGCAGCGCCCATTGGGGAGGACGACACCGAATGCCACATTTTTGTCAGTCATATCGTCTTGGAAAATTGCCATGCCTTACCCACTATTCGGCAGAAACACCACGGCCGTACCGGAACCCGTTGCAGTCGCAGACCTGCGTTGTCGCGAAGTGCAGCTTGCAGTTGGAGTTACGGCATACCAAGGAACATAGGGTATTTGACAAACGTTGCACGTTAACGCGCCCTCCCATAAATAGCATTCTGGTATAATGGTACCAAAATACCATGGCATTCACCGTCGAGAAGGGTCGCGTGACCGTGGAGCGCGTGCAAACCGGAGTGCGCCTGGAAAAACGCCTCCTTAAGGTGCTCAAGTCGCTCGCCGACTATCACGACGTCTCCCTTGGGGACCTGATCGAAGGCATCGTGCTCCACGCGTTCGAGGGCAAAGCGCCGTTTGGTGAGGAATCAATAGCGCGGATCCGCGACCTGAAGGCGGTGTTCGGTTTGACCCTCGATGCCAGTCATGCGCACCGGCTACAGGAGGGGGAGAGCGGATGACCACGACAACGCCGCTCGCGGACGAGGAGTTGCTTCGCCACTTCAACGACGCCACCCTGCCGGCTTCAGCGTTTCACCATGAACAACACCTGCGCGTTGCGTGGCTGTTCGTGACCCGTGAGGGCCTACCTCGTGCGCTCGAGAAGTTTCCGCGTGCGCTGCGACGCTTCGCGGAGGCCAACGGCGCGCCCGGTTTGTATCACGCCACCATTACCTGGGCGTACCTGTTGCTGATTAACGAGCGGCAGCAGCGCGTGCCCGCCGCGACGTGGGACGCGTTTGCCGCCGCCAACGGGGATCTTCTGTCGTGGAAGCCGTCGGTTCTCGACACGTTGTATGAACACGAGGTGCTGTGGTCCGAGTTCGCCCGGACCACGTTTGTCATGCCCCGAAAGGGTTGAACCGCGGAACACGGCGTCCGTCTACATCGGTGAAACCGTATTCGGCCGCAAGGTCGGCGACGAAGTGCACCATGCCAGTCTTGGTCATGATGTGTGGATCCGCCGCCAAGGCGGCGACCGCGCGTCCGAGGTACTCGGTCGATTCTGCGTGATCGAACCCGAACTGCTGCTTCAGCTTCTCCGTCGAGAGGTAATGGACAACGCGTTCCGTACGCATGAAACCAGGCATCAGCGTGAGGACGGCCACCTTGTGCGATTTAGCCTCACCCGCCATGCCCTTTGCCAGCAGGTTGATGCACAGGTGCGACAGATTCCACACCAATTGACCGCTCCCCATGGCCTCGGTGGCCACGCCTGGCGCGGTTTCGAAATATCCGTCGGTCACGCCCACGATGAGTCCCCGCCGCTTTGACGACATCAGGCGCATCGCAAAGGTGCTGGTCAGGTAGTACGCACGCGGCCCCGCGTCCATCATCTGGCGCCACGCCGCTGGTGATTGCTGCCAGAACGATTGACCCCAGACACTCATCCACTCGTTCATCCCGGCGTAGGCGTCCGCCATGCCCCAGACGGCATTGGCCAGGATATCGATGCGCCCGTGGTCCGCCTCGACCCGCCCAAACAGCGAGGCCACACTGTCTTCGTCGGTGCAGTCGGTCGGCACTGCGATGCCTCGCCCACCGCGCGCCGTGACCTCGTCGGCGGTGTCTTCGATTGTCCCGTCGGTGCCATCGAGAGGACGAGGGCCGGCGCGCGTCGTGCGACCGGCAACATAGACGGTGGCACCCGCGTCGCCAAGCGCCAGCGCAATCCCGCGTCCGGCGCCGCGACTCGCTCCCGCGACCACGGCGATGTGCTTCCTGAGGGTCGGCACGACTTGCTCCCTTCTACCCGCACGTGATGCGGCGCGGGTTTATACTAAACGGACATATAGTTACGGACGGTCGCTATTCTAAATAGCAATTTACAAATGTCAAGCGGATGAGTCCACGGCCAAAAAAAGCCACAGACGACCAGGTGTTCGAGGGCGCGGTACGAGTGATGGTCCGACGCGGACCAACCGAGCTCACGCTGGCTGACATCGCCACGGAGGTGGGGTTGACAGCGGGTGCGCTGGTGCAACGGTTCGGGTCCAAACGCGGCTTGCTACTGGCCTTGATGGAACGCTTCGCAGGCTCCAGCGGTGCGATGTTCGCGTCACTGCGCGCCACCGATCCCTCGCCGCTCGCTGCTATCTATGCGTACGCGCATTGCATGGCGCGAATGGGCGAGACCCCGGACGCACTGGCGCACCATCTCGGGTGGCTGCAACAGGACCTGACCGACCCTGATTTTCGTCGTTTGACCGTGATGCAGGCGCTGGCGACGCGCCGGGAGCTGCAGCGGCTGGTGGCCGAGGCGGTCAAGGCCGGGGAGCTGCAGCAGACGATTGCCCCGGCCCGCGTCGCCCGTGCCATTGAGGTGACCGTTGGCGGATCACTCATGGCCTGGGCGGTCCACCAGAAGGGGACGGCGAAGTCATGGGTGCATCACGACCTCGATGCGGTCCTCCGGCCATTGATGCGAAAAAGCCGACGCCCCAGGGCGAAACGATGACGGTTACCCGCGCCGAGCACGTCGCCCTCTCTGGTGTGGCCACGCTCGTCGCGGGCGTGACGCTCCCCTACCTGACCGACCTCGCAGGCTTCGGCATCTGGCCGCTTGTGAATGCCGTCGCGGCCACGCTGGTCGGCTGTGCCATCGCCGCCGGACTGCGTCACCTCATAGCACCCGGACGCCGCGACGTCTGGCTCCTCCCCGTCGTCGTCCTCGGCGCCGCCGCGTACCTGCTGTGGATCGCATGGCCGTCACTCCTGCCGCCGGGAGGCGGGCCGGATTTGACCCATCACCTGATGCTGATCGAGTACGTCGAGCGACAGTCATCGCTCGTCCACCACCCCGAAGCCCACGGGCTGCTCGGCGAGATGGCGGACTATACACCCGGCCTCCATCTGTTGGCCGTGCTGGCGGCGACCCTCACCCGGTCCAGCGGTTTCTTCGCGGTCTACCCCGTGTTGGTGGTGGCCGTGGCGCTGAAGGCCGGTATCTTCGTCCTGATTCTCCTCCGCGTGCTCGAGCACCATCCGCAGCGAGCTATTTTGGCGTTGTGCGGTGTGGCACTGCTTGTTTATGCGCCGGCGTACACCGTGCATTCCTTCACCCACGATTCATTTCTGGCGCAAGTGTTATCGGAACTGTTTGCCATCGCCATGTGGTGGGCGCTGGTGGCGTGGTGGCAGGGGCCGAGCCGCGGCGCCGCCCTCGCGCTGGGCGTTGCCGGTGCTGCGGTGTTCTTAACGTGGCCGATGTGGATCGGCCCCCCGGTGCTGGCCTTTGTCGTCGCGATTCTGCTTCGTCACGACGTGGCGATCGCCGCGCGAGGCCGGCAGTTGGTCCTGGGCCTCGGTCCGATTGTTGTCGTGGCGGCGCTCCATAC
>JACCSI010000444.1 GCA_013813075.1 Acidobacteriota bacterium
GGGCTCCGGTGCCACGGGAATGTCAATCCCCTCGATGTCCACTTCCTGGTACCGATACAACCCGGTGCCCGCCGGAATGAGGTGACCAATGATGATGTTCTCCTTCAACCTTACCTCGCCGAAAGGATATAAAGCTGCCCATTCAGCTGATAGGCGATGCGACTGCCATCAGGCGCGATCGTCACCGTCGGGCTCGCGAGAGCCGTGTGGACGGCGATTCGCTTCGTCGTGCGTGACAGTCCGTCGGCTATGTAGAAAAAAAGCTGCGTCTTCGAGCACGAAAAAAGCCCCGACGACTCGGCGCAGGAGAAATTCGCATATGCGAACGAGTGACCGTCTGCCGAGAGGGAAACCGAGTTCCCGAGGTGTTCGGGGCGGGAGTAGGTGAGGGTCACGAATCTGGAAGCCGGGTCGGAATACCGCTCGAACGTGTAGGACTCGCTGTACGCTTTCTTCGTGTCCCGCACGAACGATATGCCCTGAATATCCCAGATGGTCCAGTGAATGCGGCTTTCGCCCGGGTTGATGACAATTGGCGCCGATGCAGAAGTCGTAAACCGGGTTACAGTGTAGCCCGACCGGTGGTTATAACAAAGAAAGCCGTCCGCAGCAGGAGCAACAGCGGCAATACTCTTGCAGTCGACGCCGATGAACTGAGCGGTAGTTGCACCTTTTCGCCGCACAAACAAGGACTCAGGCCGGACGATGTAAGCGAAATCGCCGTTCTTCGCCACCGATACATCCCGCTGTTTGCCGTAGTCTACCCCGAGAAAGCGCCCGCGGTCGGTTATCACTTCCGTTAAAGCGGCGTTATGCCTGCGGATCGTTGTTATCGTTGTTTGGCCGAACCGAGTGGCAAGAGTAAAAAATTCGCTTCCATCCGGTGACAACTCCACCTGCTGCACCCGATCAGCCGCATTCGCAACGTACAACACCCGGCGGACACCGGTTGCGACGTTGCGGGCAACTAGTGTTGTCCGGTCGGGGAGTATGTACAAAAGCTCCGTCCCATCGGCTGACCAGACAGCCGCTGCTTCCGATGCGGAGTCGGTTGCCGCAGGATGATTTTCCGCCAGCGATTCGTATAGTGGGCCCGAAGGATCGCTTCCGCCACAGCCTGTGGTGACAAGCAGCGCGAACATCGTCATCGGAAGGAACCGTATCGTATCAGACATCGGCCAACTCCAGAATTTGGGGTGAAAGAGAATGTTGCCGCTAACTGTAGAGTTTCAATAAGCCGTCCCCGTCCGTTCGCGGTCACGGCTTGCATCGGTCAGCGTGACGGCAGTCCCACGGGCTCCCAGCGATCGCGGCCCTTGATCGCGCCGTACACGGAGCCGATGGCCGCTCCGGACACACCAACGAAAAACGCGCCGAAAAACGCATCCAGGGTCCTGGTGGAGCAGAAGATGAAACACGATTCGGGCTCTTCGTATGAAACGGCCCCGAACACGCCGCCCGCCACGGCTCCGATGGCCAGGCCTCTGAAGCCGCCCTTGAGCGCCCCGGACGACCTGTCCCTTCCCTTGCTTACCTTCAGGCTCCGCACATCTCCAAGACTCAGGGATTTCACCGCGGGGGGCGAAGAGGTTAGAAATCTCAGGGAATCGGTATCCACGCCCGAAAACACGCCTGTCATGCTCTTTCCCTGAGCTGGCGCCACGCGAATCCTCGCTCCCTGTTGAAGCGACCCGATGTCCTGGCCGCCGGCGCCGGATAGCGGAGCAAGGACCAGTAATAGCGAAACTACGAGAATTGAAGTGCGCAACGCAGAGCTCCTTTAAGGGATGGATCGAAGGTAGTCCGCGGTTCGTCGTGGAGACATACGTCACATTACGTAGCAACAGCACGAAGATTTCTACCGCGTACGAGCCCCATGCCTCGACAAAAAAAGGAGGATGAGCCGAAGCCCATCCCCCATTTATCTGCCACTTCAGAGCCCGCTTCGGCGACCTATGGCTGCTCGTCCGCCGTCACCATCGCCGGCAGCACGTCCTCGATATCCGGCTCCGCCAGAATCTCGGCAATGCTCGGCTCCAGAAGAATCTCCGGCTCCGGCGGCTGCGGCGCACCCTCGATATCCACTTCCTGATACCTGTACATACCAGTACCAGCCGGAATAAGGTGACCGATGATGATGTTCTCCTTCAACCCCATCAGCTCGTCCCTTGCCCCGCGAATAGCCGCGTCAGTAAGAACCCGCGTCGTCTCCTGGAAGCTCGCCGCAGAAATGAACGACTGCGTCGTAAGACTCGCTTTCGTGATACCGAGCAGCAGCGGCTCGGAGCTCGCCGGTGCGTCCTGCTTCTTCTTCGCCCGCTCGTTGGAGTCGCGGAAGTTCTGCTTGTCGACGTGCTCACCTTCGAGAAACGGCGTGTCTCCGCTATCCAGCACTCGCACCTTCTGAAGCATCTGCCTCACGATAACGCCGATGTGCTTGTCGTTGATCTTCACGCCCTGCAGACGATAAACCTCCTGCACTTCGTTGAGCAGATACT
>JACCSI010000462.1 GCA_013813075.1 Acidobacteriota bacterium
GAAAGCGGTCGAAGCCGCCGGGGCTGGCGCCGCCGTGCCCGCACCGGGCGATGCGATGCGTGACGACCTGATCTCGGCGCTGACCAACCTCGGATACCATCGCCAATCGATCGACCAGGTGCTCGAAAGGCTGTCGGGCCGCACCGACGCGGTGCGCTTCGAGGATGTCCTGCGTTCGGCCCTGAAGGAACTGTCGCGTGGCTGACGAGCGACTCGTGACACCGGCGCGCGTCGACGACGACGCCCAATACGAGGCGGGGCTGCGGCCCCGCCGCATGGCGGACTACATTGGGCAGGACCGCGTGCGCGCCCAGCTCGATGTGTCGATTACTGCCGCGCGGCAGCGTGCGGAAGCGCTGGACCACGTCCTGCTCTATGGGCCGCCGGGATTGGGAAAGACCACGCTTGCGTATGTCATCGCCAACGAGCTCGGCGTCGCGGTCCGGACGACGTCAGGGCCGGTCATCGAAAGGCCCGGCGACCTGGCGGGCATTCTGTCGAACCTGCAGCCGCGCGAGGTGCTGTTCATCGACGAGATTCATCGGATGCCGGCGGCGATCGAAGAGATTCTCTACCCCGCCATGGAGGATTTCGAGCTCGATATCGTCATCGGTCAAGGGCCCGGTGCACGCTCGGTGAAGGTGCCCATCGAGCGCTTTACCCTCGTCGGCGCGACGACGCGGGCGGGACTGTTGACCTCGCCGCTGCGGGCGCGCTTCGGTATCGTCCAGCGCCTCGATTTCTATACTGCGGTCGACATCGAAGAGATCGTGCGACGCTCGGCGCGCATTCTCAACGTCGAGTTGGTCGGCAGTGCCGCAGGCGAAATCGCTCGCCGCTCGCGCGGCACGCCGCGCATCGCCAATCGGCTCCTGCACCGCGTGCGCGACTACGCGCAGGTCCGTGCTGACGGACGCATCACACCCGAGGTCGCGGAAGGGGCCATGAAGCTCCTGGAAGTCGATCGGTATGGCCTCGACGACGTCGATCGCCGCCTGCTGACGACCATTATCGACAAGTTCGGCGGCGGGCCGGTCGGGTTGACCAGTCTCGCGGCGGCGACCAGCGAGGAGCCCGACGCCATCGAGGACATGCACGAACCATTTTTGATTCAGCTCGGGTTTCTCGAGCGCACGCCGCGCGGTCGGATGGCGACTGCGCGGGGGTATGAGTACTTGGGCCGGCCGATGCCGGGGAGGGGCCTGTTTTGAGAGCCGAGATTAAGAGTCTGGCGACCTACGTGCCGCCGCGCCTGCTGACCAATGCCGACCTCGAGAAGCTCGTCGACACCTCGAACGAGTGGATCATGCAGCGTACCGGCATCCGTGAGCGCCACATCGTGGACCCCGGCGTCGCGACATCAGACTTGGCGACCGAAGCCGCACGCCAGGCGATCGAGCGCGCCGGCTTGACGCCACCAGACATCGACTTGATCATCGTCGGAACCGTCACGCCCGACATGCTGTTTCCGAGCACGGCCTGCCTGGTACAGCACAAGATCGGCGCCAGCCGAGCGTGGGGGTTCGATCTCTCGGCGGCCTGTTCGGCATTCACCTATTCACTGACGGTCGGCTCACAGATGGTCACCGCCGGTGCGGTGAAAAACGCGCTGGTCATTGGCGCCGATGTGATGTCCAGCATCATCGATTACACCGATCGGTCGACTTGCGTGTTGTTCGGCGACGGGGCCGGAGCCGTCGTCGTGGCGCCCGCCAGCGAGGACGGCTTCGGCATCCTCGATTTCGAACACCACGTCGACGGCAGCGGCGGTCCGGCGCTGTGCATGCCTGCCGGTGGCAGCCGCATGCCGGCGTCGCACGACACGGTGGATCAGCGACTGCACTATGTGAAACAGGAAGGTGCGACGGTGTTCAAGTTTGCCGTCACGAAAACCGGTGAGATGTGCGAGCGGTTGCTATCGCGCAACAACCTCACGGCTAACGATATCGACCTGTTCGTGTCGCACCAGGCCAATCGCCGCATCATCATGTCGGCTGCGGAACGCCTGGGCCTTCCCGAAGAGAAGGTCGTCATCAACATCGAGAGCTTTGGCAACACCACGGCTGCGACGATACCCCTCGCGCTCAATGACGCCATCAACTCCGGTCGCATCAAAAAGGGCGACCGCGTACTGTTGGCGTCGGTCGGGGCCGGGTTCACGGTCGGCGCGGTGCTAATGCGCTGGGGCATCTAGAAAAGCGCCGTGGCGGGCGGGCGGAAACGGCCACCAGAGAGGTCGCAGAAACTGCAATTCCGCCCGGAAGTACTGACCTGCGGTCGGTTAGCCCGTTACCCGTCCTTTGATCCGTTTCGCGACACTTAGGCGTAGAACGGAACAATTCCTGTAAGTGTGGCGTCTCTCTATAACTTACTAACAAAAGCAGTAGGTAGTCCGACAGGTTATGAGCTGTTTCAGCACATCGAACACAAGTGCGCCTATCTTTCCTCTTGGAGTTAGTGTTCTCTAAAGTCTTACTGAACAAGTAGTTCGGGCGACGACGCCAAGATTTGCTGAGCTTGGCGGCCGCCTTGCTATTCAGGGGACATGCGACTGTCCCGCGGAACCCTCCTCTTCCTACTCACGTTTCTCGTGCCTGCACTCTCGTCACTTCCAGCGGCCGCCCAGGGCCGCTCCAAGATCGATCACGCGCTCAACCAATTCGTGGGCGAAGCACAGGGGTCGGGCAAGAAACTCAAGATCATCATTCGCGCCACGCCTGACCACATCGACGGCTTGCGGCAAGCCTTGACCAACCACGGCGAGCGGATAGACGCTGACCACCCGTCGATCAGTGGAATGTCGCTAGAGCTCGATGCGGCGCGGATTGCGCTGTTTTGCGCCTATCACATCGTCGACAGCTGTTCGGTGGACGCCGACGTTGCTGCCACCGCGGCCCCTACGAAGAAAGGCGGCCCAACGCCGGCCGTCAACACCCCTGAGGTCAATACGATGCTGGGCAATCTTGGACTCGTCGTCGATCCGACGGCCGGCCGGGGGATTACAGTCGCGCTCATCGACTCGGGTCTTTTCCCGTCCAAAGCGTTCGCCGGTCGCATCAAGGCCTTTTACGACTTTACGAACGGCCGGACACGGCGAGCGCCGGCGCACGACGGCTACGGCCACGGTACGCATGTAGCGGGGTTGATCGGCGGCCTGCAGACCGCTGCCGACCACGAATTTCAGGGCGTGGCTCCCGGTGTCCAGTTTGTCGTGTTGAAAGTACTCGACGCCAAAGGCGGCGGTAAGACCAGCGATGTCATCCGTGCGATCGAGTTTGCCGTCGCCAACGCCGGCGACGACCGGCTGGGCATCGATCTCATCAACCTCTCGCTCGGCCACCCGATTTTTGAACCTGCCGCCACCGACCCACTGGTGCAGGCGGTTGAACAGGCGTCCAAGGCTGGCGTCGTGGTGGTCGCTTCCGCGGGGAACTTCGGCACCAACCCCGAGACGGGCGAGCCAGGGTATGCAGGTATCTCGTCCCCTGGCAACGCACCGTCAGCCATTACCGTCGGTGCCTACGACCACAAGGCCTCGGTCACCCGTCTCGACGATCGCGTGACCGCATATAGCTCACGCGGACCCGCGTGGTACGACGGACATGCCAAACCCGACGTCGTGGCCCCGGGTCATTACCTCGGCGCCGAAGCGTCACCGCTTAGCGGTCTGGCGC
>JACCSI010000470.1 GCA_013813075.1 Acidobacteriota bacterium
ACCACGGTGCCGTAATGCTTCTTGGTCTGTTCCTGAATGACCGCAAACGCTTCGGTGTTGAGGCTCGAGCCGCCCGCCGGCCGGTAACGTTCGCGCGCCCATCGCACCTCCACCCGGGGATCGTTGATCACCTTACGGACGTCATCGAGAAACGTGTCCTGATTCTCATCCGGATGAAGCCGCACATCAATGGTCGCCTTCGCCTCCGACGGAATGACGTTGTAGCGGTAGCCGGCCTCGAGCACGGTTGGGACGAGCGATGTGTGCAGCATCGACCAGTGCTGTGGCTCATTATTCAGCAGCCACTGCGCCGCCGGACCTGACACTTTTGGATCCGGGTTTAACACTGCGCGATAGCGGTCGGCGACGTCAGAGGCCACCATCGTCGCCAATGTTCGGAAGTAGGAGCCGGTCGTCTCGTTGATGCGCAGCGGAGGTGTCCACGTCACGACTTTGCCGACGGCGGCCGTCAGTACGGCAACCGCGTTCGACTGTTGCGGCACCGAGCCGTGGCCGGCCGGTCCGCGCGCGACCAGTTCTACCGCTCGCGGCTCTTTCTCGGTCGTTCCCACGTTCGCACGTCGCACCTCCCCTCCAGTACGCACGACACCGCCGCCTTCCGCCAGGCAGAACTCGGCATTGATGGCGTCGAGGTGCTGGTCGATCATGAATTGCGCGCCGACCTGCGGTGTGCCTTCTTCGCCGGATTCGGCCAGAAAGATCACGTCGCGATCCAAAGTCGCCTTCGAGCGTTGCAGCATCAGGACGAGCATCAGGCTCGCGACCAGATTGTCTTTGTCGTCAACCGCGCCGCGCCCGTAGATATATCCGCCGTCGCGCACCGCACCAAATGGGGGATGCGTCCATTTCTTCGGATCCACGGTGACGACGTCGGTGTGGCCCATCACCAGGATGGGCCGCTTCTTCCCATTGCCTTTGATGCGCGCGACGAGATTGGGACGGTTTGAATCGCTGGCGAACACCTGGTTCTGTATGCCGGCTTTATCGAGCACCTGTTTCAGATAGGTGACCGCCAGCAACTCGTTCCCAGGCGGATTACTGGTGTCGAGTCGCAGTAGCGCCTGGAAATGTTGCGTTGTTTCCGCCTCGATGGCGGCCCCTGCAGGTCCTGTCTGTGCAGCAAGCGACGAGTGCATGAATACGGCACTCCCAATCAGCAGTAGCATTCGCAAGGTCATCACCCAGGCAGAATACTCAAGGAGACCGCATGCGTCGAGTCATCGCTGGACTCATGGCCGTCGTGGCGCTGACGGCGTGGCCGCTCGCCCAGGCCACCCCGGACCCCCTGGTTGCGGCAATCGAGGGGCCGCAGACCGGGCGTGATGGCGACCTCGTGCCGCTATCTATTCAGGCGGCGATGCAAAAAGCCGGCGTGCCTGGTCTCAGCATCGCAGTCATTCGCGATTTCGAGATCCATTGGAGCCGAGGCTACGGCGTGGCGGACGTGGTCAGCGGCGCCACGACGACCCCTGACACGCTGTTTCAAGCGGCATCGATCAGCAAACCGGTGGCGGCCATGGCGGTCCTCAAAGCGGTGCAGGACGGGCGCTTCACGCTGGACGACGACGTCAATCGCATCCTCGCCACATGGAAAGTACCCACATCCGAGCACACAGCCCAACAGGCGGTCACGCTGCGCGCGCTGTTGAGTCACACCTCCGGCACCGACGATGGGTTTGGGTTCCCGGGCTACAACCCAACCGCACCCGTCCCGACGCCGGTGCAGATTCTCACTGGCGAGGCGCCGTCCAATGTCGGCGCCGTGCGCTTTGGCCGGCCGCCGCTCAGTGCCTACAAATATTCCGGCGGCGGGCTGACTTTGGTTCAGTTGCTGATGACCGACGCGCTGAAGCGGCCGTTTGCTGACATCCTTCGCGATACCGTGTTGCAACCGATCGGCATGAAGCACAGCGCTTACGAGCAGCCGTTGTCGCCGGGGCGGGATGAGAACGCGGCGCGTGCGCACGACCGCACGGGCTCAGCTCGAGACGCGAAGTGGCACGTGTATCCGGAGCTGGCGGCGGCGGGATTGTGGACCACCGCTCCTGACCTGGCGCGCTTCGGCATCGAACTGCAGAAGTCGCTGCACGGGCGTGCGAACCGGGTGCTCTCTCGTGCGATGGCCATGGAAATGGCGACACCGGTGGGCGTCGGACCGTTTGCCATCGGTATGGAAATGGCGAAAGCCGGCGAGGGTTGGTATCTGGTGCACAGCGGATCGAACTGGGGGTTTCAGGCGCTGCTCATCGTCCATCGACTCAAAGGCTACGGATTTGCGGCGATGGCCAACAGTGACTCGGGCGGGCGCCTGCTCGGGGAACTGCGGCAGCGGGTGGCCGCCGCCTACAAATGGGACATGCTCGATCAGCCCTTACGCCGGTGATGACGGCTCCGCTGACGCGAAGTGGGCTGCGACGTCAATATGACCCTCGTCGACGGTTGCCCGTCGCTGTCAGCGCTGCTCGACCGGCATCCATGTTTGAGGATAGCTCGGGCCCGTATAGTCCGCACGTGGACGAATCAGGCGGTTGTTGGCGTATTGCTCGAGGACGTGAGCGGTCCAGCCCGAAATGCGACTGACCGCGAAGATTGGCGTGTACAGGTCGAGCGCAATGCCCATCGTGTAGTAGGTGGACGCGGAATAAAAATCGACATTCGGATACAGCTTCTTCTCGCCGCGCACGATCGCCTCGATCCGTTCGGACATCTCGAACCATTTCGTGTTCCCGGCTTTCTCGCCGAGCTCCTTGGACATCCGGCGCAAGTGCGTTGCCCGCGGATCTTCGGTGCGATAGACGCGGTGACCGAAGCCGGAAATCTTGTCCTTGCGCGCCAGCTTGCCGCGGATGAATGCGTCGATACGGTCGGGCGTTGCATCCAAGCCGACTTCGAGCAGCATCTTCATCACCTCCGCGTTTGCGCCGCCGTGCAGCGGGCCCTTGAGCGTCCCAATGCCGGCGACCACGGCCGAGTGCACATCCGTCAGCGTGGCAGCGGCGACGCGCGCCGCAAACGTCGACGCATTGAGCTCGTGGTCGGCGTGCAGCGTCAGCGCGATGTCCATCGCCTTGACCGCTGTCGGATGTGGCCGCTCGCCAGTGAGCATGTAGAGAAAGTTCGCGGCGTGCCCCATCACCGGGTCGGGCGCAATCGGATTGCCGCCCTCGTGCATGCGACCCCAGGTTGCGACAATGCTCGCCAGCTGTGCGGTCAAACGCACGGATTTGCGATACGACGCCGGCGCGGAGTTGTCACTGGCGTCGGGATCGTAGTGCCCGAGCGCCGACGTCAGAGTCCGCAGCGCGTCCATGCCGTCTGACGGGGGCAGCATCTTCATCAGCCGGATGATCGGTTCGGGGAGCGCCCGTCCAGCGGCCAGTTGCGACTGGAGATCGCCCAACTCGGCGCGGTTCGGCAAGCGGCCATGCCACAGCAAGTGGCACACCTCTTCGAACGAGGCAAAACGGGCAAGGTCGTGGATGTCGTATCCGCGATACGCCAGCACGCCACGATCGCCGTCGAGATAACAGATCGAAGAAGACGTCGCGACGACGTCTTCGAGGCCAGCCTTGCCCTTTACGTCAGTGCTCACACCGAGATCTTATCGCAGTGCAGCTGCCGTGGTTAGTGGTCGACCGACGACGGGCGGCTACGCTTCTTTCGACTGCACGACATCGACGACCGCGTCGCCCGCATACTGCTGCATCAGCGACAGCATGCCGGTGTAAAGAAAGCCGACCTGAAACAGCATCAGGAACGGGACAGTCCCGTAGATGCCATTGGCGAGGGCGTAGAACAGCGTGGCGGTGAAATACAACCCGAGCGCGACTTCGATCACCGGCTGGATCGCGACCGACTGGCGATACTTCTTGCCGATCCATTCGTCCCCGCCGCCTTCGATATGGTACTTGGGGGTGCGGGCAAATTCGCTCTGCTTGCCCAGTAGCGCTTCGAACACCGCCTTGGTGTTGTTCACCGCCAGACCAATGCCGATGGACATCAGGAACGGCAGATACCGCAGGCGATCGGTCCACGTCTTCGGATACAACTCGCGCTGACACACCATGTAGAAGTTGGCCACCGACGCCGTCGCCGCCAGGAACAGCGGAATGTCGATGAGCAGCATCTCGTACCAACCCATGTTGTAGCGGATGATCATCGACGGCGCCATCAGGATCGACAACACGCACATCAACGGGTAGTTGAAGTTTGCGGAGAGGTGGAAGAACGCTTCAGCCTTCACATGAAACGGCTGGTTCGACCGCAGAATGTGCGGCATCAGCTTCATGAACGTCTGGATCGAGCCCTTCGCCCAGCGGTGCTGCTGCGACTTGAACGCGTTCATTTCGACCGGCAATTCCGCGGGGGCGACGTGGTCCGGCAGGAACACGAAGTTCCAGCCGCGCAGTTGCGTTCGGTAGCTGAGGTCGAGGTCCTCGGTCAGCGTGTCGTGCTGCCAACCGCCACCGTCGATGATCGCCTCGCGCCGCCAGATTCCGGCAGTCCCATTGAAGTTGAAGAAGCAACCGCCGCGATTGCGGCTCCCATGCTCGAGCACGAAATGTGCGTCGAGCAGAATCGCCTGAATCTTGGTCAACAGCGAGTAGTCTTCGTTGACATGGCCCCATCGCGTCTGCACCATCGCGATTTTGGGATTGGTGAAGTGATGGATCGTCGCCATCAGAAAGTCTGGCTTCGGAATGAAGTCCGCGTCGAAAATGGCGATGAAGGGACCACGCGCGACCTTCATGCCCTCGTCGAGCGCGCCGGCTTTGTAGCCAATCCGATCGGTGCGATGGATGTACTTGATGTCGATGCCCTGCGCGGCATAGCGTCTGACGGCGAGCTCTGCGATCTCAGTCGTCTCGTCCGTGGAGTCGTCGAGAACCTGAATCTCGAGCAGCTCGCGGGGGTAGTCGATTTTGCACACCGCGTCGACGAGGCGGTCCACTACGTACATCTCGTTGAAGAGCGGCAGCTGGATCGTGACCGGTGGCAGCGACTCGAACTCGCCCGCCGGCACCGGCACTTGACCCTTGTGCTTCATGTACAAGTAGACAAGGTAGTAGCGGTGCCACCCGTAGATGGCCAGTATCACCAGTACGAAAAAGTAGGTGGCGAGAATCAGGGTGTCAGCGAGCGTCATGTACGGTCAAGTCTCCCGCGCAAAGCACGATCATCGATTATATGGGCAGGACCTGTAAAGTCAACAAAACATGGGTGATAGCGGCATGACACCAGCAGAGCTGCACGCGCTGCTTGTTTCGGTGGGCGACGGGCGAGTGGGGCCGGACGAGGCACAGGCCCGCTTGTTATCCGCGATGCGCGACCAGCCGTACGAGGACCTCGGCTTCGCACGGGTCGACCACCACCGGTCTCTTCGTCAGGGCTTTCCCGAAGTCGTCCTCGGGCTTGGCAAGACGCCCGAACAAATTGCGAAGATCGCGGAGCGCATTGTCGCCCGCGGTCACCCCTTGCTCGTCACCCGCGCCGACAGACTGGCATGGCAGCATGTGCGCGAACTCGTGCCTGACGCGGAATATCACGACCTTGCGCGCGCCATCACGCTCCGCCGCGAGGTGGCTCGCGGCAAGGGCACCATCGTTATCGCATCGGCCGGCACCTCGGACGTGCCGGTGGCGGAAGAGGCCGCGGTCACGGCCGAACTGATGGGCAATGACATCGAGCGGATCTACGACGTCGGCGTGGCCGGCATTCATCGGGTGCTGAGCGAGCGCGAGCGGTTGTCGGCCGCACGCGTCATCATCGTGGTCGCCGGGATGGAGGGCGCGCTGCCCAGCGTCGTCGCCGGCATGGTCGCCGTGCCGGTCGTTGCCGTGCCCACGAGCATCGGCTACGGCGCAAGCTTCGGCGGCATCGCGGCGCTCCTGGGCATGCTCAACTCGTGCGCCAATGGCGTCTCTGTCGTCAACATCGACAACGGATTCGGCGCC
The DNA here is from genome assembly GCA_013813075.1 of Acidobacteriota bacterium. Lineage (GTDB taxonomy): Bacteria > Acidobacteriota > Vicinamibacteria > Vicinamibacterales > UBA2999 > JACCSI01. Next base: position 5,976 of record JACCSI010000470.1, read on the forward strand.
GGGTGTATCGCCAGTATGATCAATCACCTGTAAACGACGTCCCTGCCACGGAGCGCACAGAGAAACGACACGGAGACTGTCTGTGAAGGAACTCTCCATAACAGTCTGCGCAGTCTTGGCTGGCTGGAACTCTTCGCCGGGGCAGTCTTCGTTGGCTGCAGTCTTTGACCACGCTTCTGTGAATATTCCTCAGTGTTCTCTGTGTTCTCTGTGGCCCGTACGTGGACACCATGCTCGCTCTTAGAACGCTCGAATTCGATCGCATTGTCGAAGTGGTCACCGGCCTGGCGTTGACGCCACTCGGCGCACAGGTGCTGGCACAACTGCGACCGGATACCGACCCGAAGACGGTCGCGGCGGCGTTGAATGCGACCGGCGAGACCACCAGCTACCTGACGCACAACGTGCTGTTTCCACTGCGCGCCGGGCCGGGACTCGACGAGGCGCTGGCGGTGCTGCAGCTCGCTGCCCATCTGCTCGAACCACTCCCCCTGCGTTCGGTGGCGGATTTTCTGGACTCGGTGGACATCGCGCGAACCGCGATCCGGAACGCGTCCGGATCGTTTCCCATTCTGTCGGGCATCGCGTCGCGCGCGGCAAGCTTTCGGTTTGAAGTCGCCGCGGTCCGGCATGCGATCGATCCATCCGGGGAGGTGCTCGACCAGGCGAGTCCCGCACTGCGCGGGATTCGCGATCAGCTGCGCAACAAGCGCTCACGCCTCCGCACCACGCTGGAACAGTTCGTCCGCGGCCGTGACACCGCGAAGTATCTGCAAGAACAGGTCATCACCGAGCGCAACGGCCGGTATGTGCTCGTCGTCCGTGCCGAACATCGCGGCAACGTGCCGGGCATCGTCCACGGCA
>JACCSI010000475.1 GCA_013813075.1 Acidobacteriota bacterium
CATCCACGCCCTCAACACCGTGCGCAAGCATCTCTCGGCGATCAAAGGCGGCCGTCTTGCCGCCGCGTGTCCTGGGCGCGTCATCACCTTGGCCGTCTCGGACGTCAGAGGTGACGACCTCTCGGTGATTGGGTCGGGCCCGGCGGTTGCCGACGCCTCGACCTGGCACGATGCCTCGAGCGCGCTTGATCGGTACGGCGGCTCTGTGCACCTGCCCGCCGTGTGCAACTACATCGCACGCGGGATGCGAGGCGAGCTGCCAGACAGCCCAAAACCGGGTTCGGACAGCGTGGCGCGGTCGAAGGCCCGAGTGATCGCGTCCCGACTGGACGCCGTCCGCGGCGCGCGGTCCGCGGCCGAATCGCTTGGCTATCGGGTGTTCGTGCTCGATGACGAGGTTGCGGGCGAAGCGCGCGATGCGGCGCGGGGGTGGTTTGCGGCCGCGATCCGGCTGGTTGCGCCATCGTCCGTGCCGGTGTGCGTCGTGTCCGCCGGTGAAACCACCGTACGCGTCACCGGAGGCGGACGGGGGGGCCGGAATCAGGAATTCACGCTGGCCCTGGCGGACGCGGTCGCGGACCTGTCTCGTGGGGTGGTGGTGGCGAGCGTCGGCACGGACGGGATTGATGGTCCAACCGACGCCGCGGGGGCACTGGTCGATCGATCCACCACTTCACGTGCGCAGCATCTGGGAATGACGCCGCCCGAGTTCCTCGCCGACAACAACTCGTACGCGTTCTTTGACCGCTTGGGAGACCTCATCCGCTTCGGGCGCACCGACACCAACGTCGGTGACATTCAGTTGCTGCTGGCAGGGGAACCCCAAGCCGCGAACCACTCGTAAGACGCTTGCCGTTTGCCTGAGAAGGCACTTCCGGCTGCTTGGGCACCCTACAATGACGCAATGCCCTCCCGCGACCAGCTTTTGCGCCAGATGCGCGATCACGTGCACTACCCAGCCACGGCGCGCGAACTGATCCGAGTCCTCAAAGTGCCTCGTGAAGAGCGTGTAACGCTGAAGCGTCAACTCACGTCTTTGGTCGGCGAGGGCGCGCTCGTGCTGGTCCGCGGCAATCGCTACGGGCTTGCCGACCGCATGGATTTGATCGTCGGCCGCCTCGAGACCAATCGATCGGGGTTCGGCTTTGTCACGCCCGAGCGCGCGCTCGAGGGCGTCAAGGGCGATGTGTTCGTCGCTGCGCACAATCTCAAAGAAGCGTTGCACGGCGACCGCGTCGTCGTCCGGATCGAACGGCATCGCGAGGATGGCCGGGTCGAAGGACGCCTCGTGCAGATCCTTGAGCGCGGCAATGAAACAATTGTCGGCCGCTTCGCCGTCGATGAGTCGGGCCTGAGTTTCGTCGAGCCGTTCGACAAGCGCGTGCTGACCGACGTCCATATCCCCCGTGGCGACGCCCGCGACGCCGAACCGGGGGAAATGGTGACTGTCGAGATCACGAAGTGGGGGACTCCGACGCGCGGCCCGGTCGGCAGGGTCGTCGAAGTGCTGGGCGACATCGATGCGCCCGGCGTGGACACCGAAATCATTCTTCGCAAACACGGAATCCCGGACGAGCACGCCGAGGAGGCTGTGACCGAGGCGCGCCGGCTCGGCGACGCGGTCAGAGAGAAGGACGTGAAGGGGCGCACCGATTTTCGCAATCGCGTCATCGTTACTATCGACGGCGAAGACGCGCGAGACTTCGACGACGCGATCTCCATCGAGCGTTTGCCAAACGGACACATCTGGCTCGGTGTGCATATTGCCGATGTCGCACACTACGTCGTTGAGGGGGGCGCGCTGGATACCGAGGCGTACGAGCGCGGGACCTCGGTATATTTCCCGGAACGCGCCGTTCATATGTTCCCGGAAGAGCTCGCCACCGGCCTGTGCAGTCTTCGCCCGCACGTCGACCGCCTGGTCCAGTCGTGCCTCATGGAGGTCAACAAGAAGGGCGACGTCGTACGCTACGAAATGCACGATGGCGTCATCCACAGCGCCGAGCGGATGACCTACACCGACGTCAACGCGATCCTGACCGAAGGGGACGCTGACACCACGGCGCGCTACAACGGGCTGGTCCCGACCTTCGTGCTGATGCGCGACCTGTTTCACATTCTGCGGGCCCGGCGCCGCCGGCGGGGCTCCGTCGATTTCGACTTACCCGAGGCCAAGGTGGTGCTGGACGAAGACGGCCTGGTCCAAAATATTGTGGCGTCGGAGCGGAACATCGCGCATCGACTGATCGAAGAGTTCATGCTCCTTGCCAACGAGACAGTTGCTCGCCACCTCGAGGATCATCAGATGCCGGCGCTCTACCGCATCCACGAGCCGCCAGACCCGCTCAAGGTGATGGAGTTCGACGAGTTTGTCACCTCGTTGGGCTACGGCCTTGGGGCGACGCCCGGAGGCGCGGTGAAGCCGGCGCATTTTCAGAAACTGGTCGACAGGATCCACGGCACACCGGAGGAGAGGCCGATTGCCTTTCTGATGCTGCGGACCATGCAGAAGGCCCGCTACGACGCGATGAATGTCGGGCACTTCGGGCTTGCCGCCGAGACCTACACCCATTTCACCTCGCCGATCCGCCGCTATCCCGACCTGGTCGTGCATCGACTACTCCGCGAAGAACGCCACACGACGGTGACTGCCGAACGGCGCGAGGAACTCGATGACGACCTGCCGGACATCGGCCGGCACACCTCCGACATGGAACGGCGTGCGACCGAGGCCGAGCGCGAGATCATTCAATGGAAAAAGGTTCGCTTCATGGCGGACAAGGTTGGTGACACGTTCGACGGCTACATCACCGGGGTGACGTCGTTCGGCCTGTTCATCGAGTTGATCGAGCACTACGTCGAAGGCCTGGTGCATGTGTCCACCATGGCCGACGACTACTACCGCTATAGCGAACAGAACCACTCGCTGGCGGGCGAGAACACCCGCAAGTCCTATCGACTCGGTGACAAGGTGACCGTGCAGGTCGTGCGTGTGGACCAGGAGCGCCGTCAGATCGATTTGGGGATCGCCGACGTTCTTGACACCGTGCGCCAAGACGAGCGGCGGCGCGGGCCCGGCCGCAGCGATGCGCGTCCCAAGAAAGAGCGGCGCAAGGGCACGCCGGAACAGCGCCGGACGAGGAAGGCCGCAACAGGCGCGCGCAAGCAACGGCCCGGCCGGCGCGAACGCTCGGCGAAGAAGCGATGACCCACATGGTGGTCGGCACGGCGGGTCACATCGACCACGGCAAGAGCACGTTGGTGCAGGCGCTGACCGGGATCGATCCGGACCGCCTCAAGGAGGAGAAAGAACGCGGCATTACGATCGAGCTGGGTTTTGCCCATGCGACGATCGACGGGACCACGGTGGCCTTCGTTGACGTGCCCGGCCACGAACGGTTCGTCAAGACGATGCTGGCCGGGGTCGGCGGTCTGGACTGCGTGATGTTGATTGTAGCCGCGGACGAGTCGGTGATGCCGCAGACTCGTGAGCACTTCGACATCTGCCGCCTGCTGCGTGTCGACCACGGTCTGGTCGTCCTGACCAAGTCGGATCTCGTCGACGACGACACGCTCGAATTGGTCCGGCTCGAAGTGCGCGAGCTGGTCAAGGGATCGTTTTTGGAGAATGCGCCGATGGTCCCGGTGTCGGCGCGGCTCGGCGGCGGGCTCGACGAACTTCGTCGCGCGTTGCTCGGCATCGCGTCGCGCGTCACGCATCGACGGCAGGACGGTGCAGCGCGTCTGCCGATCGATCGCGCCTTCTCGATGTCCGGATTCGGCACCGTTGTCACCGGCACGTTGATCGCGGGCCGCGTAGGCGCCGACGACGATCTGGAGTTGGCGCCGGGCGACCGGCGAGTTCGCGTGCGCGGGGTCCAGGTACACGGCGCACGTCGCGACGAAGCGGTCACGGGGCAGCGCACAGCGGTGAACCTCGGCGGTATCGAAGTCGGCGAGATCCGTCGTGGGCAAGCGCTCGCAACTCCCGCCACCTTGACCACGACGCGCCGTGCCGATGCCGTGCTCGACCTGCTGCCGACGGCGAAGCCGCTGCGGCACGGGGCGCGTGTCCATTTCCATCAGGGCACGAACGAGGTGCTGGGCCGTGTGTCGATTGCCGGCACCGTCGCCACGGAAATTGAACCGGGGTCTCGCGCCAGCGTTCGCATCCGATTCGAGGAGTCGGTGGCCCTGACACGGGGCGATCGCTTCATCGTCCGCGCCTACTCGCCGACCGTGACGATCGGCGGCGGGCATGTTCTCGATCCTGATCCCCCGCGGCTCGGCGTGAGGGGTTCTTCGGCCGCCGCGCGCTTTCTTGCATTGAACGGCAACGACGCGGGCGCGGTGGCTCGCATGATTGCCGACACAGCCGGGCAGGGTCTTGCGACGTCAGCGCTGGTGGCGCGAGCCGGGCTCTCGCCGGGCCAGGTGGCAGAGACAACGTTGGCGCTGATTGCGGCCGGCTACGGGCGGCTGGCCGCCGATCGTCTGGTCGCCCCGTCGGTTGTGGCAGGTCTCGTGGCGCGTCTTCTTCAAACCGTCGGGGACTTTCACCGCGCGCAACCGCTCGCCCACGGCATCCCGCGCGAAGAGGCTCGCGAGCGGGTGTTTGCGCGTGCCCATCCGGCAGTGTTCGACCTCGTTCTGGGCGAACTCGCGGCGGCCAATCGTCTGAGTGTCCGCGACCGCCTGGCTTTGCCCGGCCATCGGCTCGAGCTCACACCCGAGGAGAGCCGGGCGCACGCCGCGATCGAAGAGGCCTACAAACGCGCCGGCCTGAGACCGCCGGATGCCGCAACTGTGGCCACGCAAGGCCACGTGGCCCCGGCCATCGTGGAAAAGATCACATCACTGCTGCTGCGCCAGAAAGTGCTCGCGCGCGTCGACACGTTGATCTTCCACGTGGACGCGCTCAATACGTTGAAATCAGAGGTGCGGGCACTCAAGAATCAGGCGCCAGGGAGCCGCCCGACCGTGGATGTGGCAACGTTCAAAGACCGCTATGGCGTGACGCGCAAATTCGCGATTCCCTTGCTGGAGTGGCTCGATCGCGAACGCGTCACCCGCCGCATGGGCGACACGCGCATCGTCTTATAAGGTGTTGGATTCGTCGGTGTCCTTGACGGAGCCTTTGAAGTTCTTGATGCCTTGGCCGATGCCTTTTCCGATTTCGGGCAGGCGGCTTGCACCGAAGATGAGGATGATGATCAACAGGATAATCACCATTTCGGGCAGGCCAATGGGGCCGAAGAGTGCAATCAAACTCATGGGTGGCTCCTTGAGATCGCCGAGTGCGACGATCGCCCTAATTCTAGCACTAACCTCCACCGTGACCTCTGGGGCGGGACCGGTCGCTCCGGTGCATTTACCGCAGTTTTCGTCACGCGTCACCCAGGTCGAGGTGTACGCGACGGTCACGGACACCAACGGCCGTGCTATCAAAGGACTGTCGCAAGGCGACTTCACTGTCCTTGAAGACGACCGTCAGCAGCCCATCACCACGTTTGTCGGTGGCGACTTTCCGGCGTCCGTGGCCCTGGCGATTGATCGCAGCTTCAGCATGAAGGGCACCCCGCTGACGACGGCGCGGACCGCCGGCCGGGCCTTCGTGGCCGGGCTGCGGCCGGACGACCGCGCCATGCTGCTGAGCATCAGCGGCGAGGTGGAGGTTCTCGCGCCGCTAAGCGGGGACAAGTCGGCGCTGCTCGCGGCACTCGACGCCATCGATCCATGGAGCACGACGGCGCTGCATGACGCGCTCATTCGCTCAATCGATGTTCTGGAGGAGGAAACCGGCCGCCGCGCCATCGTCGTGCTGTCCGATGGGGCGGACAGGTACAGCGCGGCGCGCGAGGTCGATGTCCTCAATCGCGCACGCCGCTCAGACGTCCTGATGTATCCGATTGCCATTGGCCGCGTTCGTCCCACGCTGTTTCCCGAACTTGCCGCCGTCACCGGCGGACGATCGTTTCATCTGCCCGATCCTCAGCGCCTGCAGACGACACTGCAAGCCATTGCCGAAGATTTACGCGCCCAATACCTCATCGGATACGCGCCGGCAGAGTCGCCCTCGTCGCCGCACGGCGATTGGCGCAGCATTACCGTGAGAGTCAACCGCTCCGACGCGACGGTTCGGGCCCGCAGCGGCTATCTGTCGAAGTAGCGCGTCTTAATTACGGCGCATCTTTTGCTCTTGTCGTCTGTGGCCATCCACTCCAGAATGTAGACGGACGTTCGTCACTCGCGTATGCAGGACACGACCCTTCCCAGCAGCCCGGCTCCCAGCGACCCGCATGTCACTCACGTACGGGCCGACCGTCCGATCGACGTGCATTTTTCATTTGAGCAATCGCAGTCGCGTGTCGGGGTGGTGGCGTCGGTGCTGTCGCACATCGCAATGGCCGTCATCGTTTTTCTCGTCGTACGCTACGCGCCGGAAGTGCCGTCTCTCGACATCACCCCCGTTGTCAGTGCCAAGGACATCGTCTGGCTGCCGGAACCCGGTCCGGGAGGCGGCGGTGGCGGGGGCGGCAACAAGATGCCAGACCCGCCAAAGAAGGCGGAGTTGCCTGGCAAAGAGAAGATTTCGGTGCCGGTCCAGCGCACCCCTGACCCCAAGCCGGAACCACCCAAGGAAGAGCCTCCGGCGGAACAGCTGAATATTCCGGCGAAGACCATGGCGGCGGCCGAGGTCGCCTTGCCGGGGACCATTACCAGTGAGGCCCCGGCGACGGCCTCGCAGGGTGCAGGCACCGGTGGTGGAGCCGGAACGGGGACCGGCGCGGGGGTGGGCCCAGGGCAAGGGTCCGGGCTCGGACCGGGCTACGGCGGCGGGACTGGCGGGGGCGCCTATCGGCCGGGCAGCGGCGTGTCGATTCCGGTGGTCCTCAGGGAGGTCAAGCCGCAGTACACCGCCGATGCCATGCGGGCTAAGGTGCAAGGCACGGTCTGGCTGGAGTGCATCGTCATGCCCGATGGCACGGTCGGCGACGTCAAGGTCACGCGCTCGCTCGACTCCGTCTTCGGCCTCGACCAGGAAGCGATCAAGGCCGCGCGTCAATGGCGATTCCGGCCCGGCACGCGCCTGAACGAACCTGTCCCAGTCATCATCACGATCGAGTTGACATTCACGCTTCGGTAACTCGAGCGGAGGGCGTGACTCTTCGCCGGCCGATAGATAGAGGCCGTGCGGTTTAGGGCCCGTCTGGAACGTTCCTTCCGAGTGCGCCACGTGCGTTATGCTGCCGCCATGCGCATGCTGGTGATCGTTGCTCTTCTCCTGTTTCCGTCACTCAGTGCGGCGCAGAGTTTTCGCGCGCCCGTCGAACGCGACTTCGTCGTTCGTGACTTCAAATTCGAAAGCGGCGAGTCGCTCCCCGAACTCCGGCTGCGTTACCGCACTATTGGTGAACCGCGCAAAGACGCCGACGGCGTCGTGCGCAATGGCATCCTGATCCTGCACGGCACCGGCGGCAGCGGTGGCGGCTTACTCGGCAACTCATTCGCAGGGCAGTTGTTCGGCAAAGGTCAGCTCTACGATGCGGACCGATATTTCATCATCCTGCCCGACAACATCGGGCACGGCAGATCGAGCAAACCGAGCGATGGCCTCCGGATGAAATTTCCGCAATACGGCTACACCGACATGGTGCGGCTGCAACACCGGCTTGTCAGCGAAGGGCTCGGCCTGACCCGGCTACACATCGTCACCGGCACGTCGATGGGCGGCATGCACACGTGGATGTGGGGGTATCTCTACCCAGGGTTCATGGATGCGCTCGTGCCACTCGCCAGCAATCCGGTTGAAATTGCCGGACGCAATCGCGTGTGGCGTAAAGCGCTAGTGGACGCGATTACGACGGACCCGACATGGAAGAACGGTGACTACGTCGAACCGCCGCGCGGGCTCGCCGGCGCGCTCGGCTTCCTGTTGATGGCGACCAGCGTGCCGATGCAGTGGCAAAATCAGTTTGCGACAGCGAAGGCTGCAGATACGTGGCTCGCGGATCAAATCGCCTCGCGGACAAAGAGCACCGACGCCAATGACTTGATCTATTACTTCCGTGCGTCCGAGGATTACGATCCTTCGCCGCACCTCGAGAAGTTCACGGCGCCGCTGCTGGCCATCAACTCCGCGGACGACTTCGTCAATCCTCCGGAGCTGCCGATGATGACAACCTTGATCAAGCGGGTGAAACGGGGGCAATTCATCCTCCTCCCGATGACCGATCGAACGCGTGGCCACGGGACGCATTCATTGCCTGCCATCTGGGGCGAACAGGTCGCCGAATTCCTCAAGGCGGTGCGTCGATGAAATGGGCTGCCGTACTGTTGCTCTCGGCGATCGTTGGGGGGACGTTGCCACGCGAACAAACCGGCGCGCCGAAAGCGGCGACCATATCCAGTACTGAGCGCCTGAAGGTCCAGGTGTTGCGGAGCTATCCCCACGATCGCGCGGCGTTTACCCAGGGCCTCCTGATCGACGGCGGCAAGGTGTTCGAGAGCACCGGCCTGGTCGGCCAGTCGACGCTGCGCGAAGTCGAACTGCAGACCGGCCGGGTGATCCGCAAGGTCGACGTGCCGCGTCCGATCTTTGCCGAGGGCCTTGCAGTGGTC
>JACCSI010000577.1 GCA_013813075.1 Acidobacteriota bacterium
GGCACGGAGAAGCGGTCGCGTACGGCATGCTGGCGGCGCTGGCGCTGGGAACGACCCGTGGGGTCACGCCGACCGACGCACGCAGCCGCCTGACCGCACTCATCACAAAACTCGGGCCACTCCCGCCGGTCGCCGATCTCTCTGCTAAGGACGTCGTCAGCGCGATTGCACGCGACAAGAAAATCATCGCGGGCACACTGCATTTTGTGGCCGCGACGGCGATTGGCGGTACCCGGGAGCTGAATGATGTCACTGAAACGCAGCTGCGACACGCGCTGACCGCGATCGGAATCACACAGCCCTAAAGGCCGAGCGCCTTCATCTTCGTCTGCAACACCTTATAGCCAATCTGCAAGCGATCGGCCGCCCGCGGCGCGTCATTGTTGGCCTCGGCGAGCGCCTGCCGAATCACTTGGCGCTCCACTTCCCAGATTGCGCGGTGGGTGACGTCGGCCAGACTGCCTGACAAATCGAGGTGAGACAGCGGATTGGGCGGGGGCGAAAAATCCTCGATCGTCAGGTTCAGGTTCTTCGGGTAAATGGTGCTACCGTCCGTGAGGATGACCGCGCGTTCAAGGCAATTCTGCAGCTCGCGCACGTTACCTGGCCACGGATAGGCTTGCAACGCTTCAAGTGACCCGGGCGCCAGCGCCATCGGCTTTTTCGCCAGCTCGCGACATTCTTTCGCGATGAAATGCCGCGCCAAAATCTCGATGTCTTCCGGACGCTCGCGTAGTGGTGGCACGGTGATAGGAAACACCGAGAGGCGGAAGTACAAGTCCTCGCGAAACTGGCGTGCGGCAACCGCCTGCTTCAAATGCCGATTGGTCGCCGCGACGATGCGCACATCGATCTTGACGCTGGACGTGCCGCCCAGTCGATCGAACGTGCGTTCCTCGAGGGCGCGCAGGATCTTGCCCTGCAGCTGTATCGGCAACTCACCGATTTCATCCAGGAAAAGGGTGCCGCGATGGGCGAGCTCGAACTTGCCGGGCTTGCGTTGGTTCGCGCCGGTGAATGCACCACGTTCGTAGCCGAAGAGCTCGGCCTCGAGCAACGTGTCCGGAATCGCCGCACAGTTGATGGCGACAAATGGACCGTTCGATCGCGCGCTGAGCGCATGCACGGCCCGTGCAAAGAGCTCCTTGCCGGTGCCGCTCTCTCCTTCGATGAGCACGGTGGCGTCGGTGCCGGCTGCGCGCTGGATCGCGGACGAGATCTGCTTCATGCACGCAGCCTCGCCAATAATGGTTGGCGCGCCGCGACGCTGGGCAAGTTCCTCCTTGAGGAGCGTGTACTCGCTGATTAATCGGCGTTGCGCCAGGGCCCGTTCGACCAGCAACAGCAGATGGTCGGGCTCGACGGGCTTGGCGAGGAAGTCCATGGCGCCGGCCTTCATCGCTTCGACGGCCTCGCGAATGCCCCCGAAGGCCGTCATGACGATCACGGGCAGTTCGGGGTCGGCGTCCTTCGCCGCCTTGAGCACGCCGAAGCCGTCGCCGATGGGCAGACGCAGATCCGACAGGACCGCTGCGGGAACGCTGTCCTTCAGTCGCTCGATCGCTTCTGGTTGATCTCTGGCTTCAACCACGTGATGCCCCTGCGCTTCGAGCGCATGACGCAGCATCGTGCGGAGAGAATCCTTATCTTCGACGAGCAGGATGGTCGCGGCAATCGCGGGGGGCACCTTAGCCGGCCCGAAGCCAGCCTGGCGGCACGCCGGCTTTGCGAGCTTCCTCTTCAATGTCGCCGATGGCCTTAGTCTGTTCGGCCATCTCTCTCTTCACACGATCGAGTTCGGCGACGGCCCGTTGGCGTTCCAATTCCAGCTGCGAGCGCTGCGCCGGGTCGTCGCGACTGACAATGTCGGCTGTCAGTGCATTCAGGCGGCTCTGCAACGCGTCGGCAAAAATGCGGCTGCGTTCGAGCGCCGCACGCGTGGCGTTGAGGCGCGTGCTCCAGTAAGCCTGGTCCTTTTTCTCCGGTTCGTCCTCGACCTTGCCACCCGGCAGATTGACTGACGGTACCTCTGTGCTCGGCGCCGGCGGCACTGCGGTTGCCGCAGGCCCCTGGGGCGGCGTCTTGGTGATGTCGGCCTTCAAATCGCCGTTGGTATACACCTTACCGGCCTGCCTCACCGCCTTACGGCGCTCTTCCTCTTTCTTGGCAACCACGGCAAGACCCTGCCCACGCGCCACAACCGGCGCCGCAATGACGATGAGCAGAAGAAGATACAGCAGTCGCTTCATGGCACGTCCAATTGTGAGGAAACCCACTTGTGATCGTATGACCTCGCCCCGCACAGGTCAAGGAACGGCTGGTGACACTGTGCGCCAGGACTGCACACGAATGCTGTCTCGTCGGACTAAATCGGCTTCGATGGCGCGGCGAGTGGGGCCGGGCCCAAAACTCTCGGCCCGGACGCGCACGATGGCGGCGCCTGCGCCGCTCGGCGCGCCGCCGTCCACCAGAGGGTTGCCGTCAGACTCGCTGCCGTCGTCTCCGACCCAGACGACCACGTAGCGATCCGAGAACTCGGGGGTAGCCCTAACCGCCGCAAGCGGCGTGTAGATGAAGAGACGCCAGCGGGGATTGTTGCTGCCCCACGGCCGTTCGGCAGTCCGAAGACGTAGACGGGCATCGCTGCAGACCGTGGCGCTGCCGCACGTCAACTCGTTCGTGATTTTCGCCAAGTCGATGTCTTCGCCCCGGGCAATGGCGCGAAGACCGGAAGGCGCGCCGTCCACCAGCCGGGACCGAGTGGTGCCAGACAGGACCGTGTTCCAATCGGCAATCGACCTCATCTCGCGCGCGGCAAGCTCGATCGCCGCATCGGCCGCGTTGAGTGCCGCGACGCTGTCTCGATAGCTGCCGGCAGCGACGCGTTCGGGCAGAGTCACGAGCATCAGGGTCGCGGCAAAGGCGGAGCAGACGGACAACACCAGCAACGCCAGCACGAGAGCGAAGCCCTTCATCGGCGGCTGCGAAGCATGACGGCGGCGTCCAGCTGGAGATCGGGCACCCATTGCGTCGGACGCGAGCCCACTCCGGCGTGACCAAACAAGCGTGAAGCCGGACCCCGAAGTACCGCCGACGCGACTTCGACAGTGACGCTGATTCCAAGCACCCGCACACGCAGCAGATCGGCGTCGAAACGACGACCGGACGTGGCGTCCGGGCACCACGGCCCGTCCCGCAGCGTCGCGGCCGTTAGT
>JACCSI010000578.1 GCA_013813075.1 Acidobacteriota bacterium
CAGTGGCCCTTCACGACGCACCGCCGGACGCGATTTGCCATCAGCTGATTGAATTTGCGAAGGCGCGAGGAGGCACCGACAACTCCACCGCCATCGTTGTCGCTGTGCAGCGCTGAGGAGTTCTGCCGCGGCGCATCGTCGCATCGATGTCCGCCCGCTCGTCCACCAGTTCGGACGGAACGAGCTATCCAAGGCGGCCGGCCTGGTCGAAGGTGTTGTTGGCGTCGGCGTAAGCGGAGGTCACCTCGAGAATGCTCGCTGAGCTCAACGAATTCGGCGGATGACCGGCTACTCGACGTCGCTGCCGACGGTTTCGAGTTCGTCGCCGCTTGGCGCCGGGCCTGCGACGTCGGGGCCAGCGCTCGCGGCCGACGCCTTCTTCCGGCGCGGCCGGATGTCGTAGCGCTTGATCATCTCGTTGAGTGTCGTCGGCTTGATGTGCAGCAATTCGGCGGCGCGCTTCTGCACGCCACCGGCGGCTTCCAGCGCGGATTCGATCCACTGCCGTTCGTAGGCTCCTGTCACTTCCTTCAACGACACCCCGTCGGCGGGCATCACGACGTGCGGCATCTGAAAGTTCGGGGTACGGCGCACGTGCTCGGGAATCAGATCGGTGCCGATACGCTGCCCCGGGCTCAACACGGTTCCGCGCTCGATGACGTTCTCGAGCTCGCGCACATTGCCAGGCCAGTCGTAATCCATCAGCAAATCGAGGGCTTCGGGGGCGAGCTCGAGGTTGGGCCGCGAATTTTCGACGCCGTATTTCTCGAGAAAGTGCTGCGTGAGGAGCGGAATATCGTCTTTGCGCTCGCGCAGCGCCGGCAACTGAATGGAGATGACGGCCAGACGGTAGAAGAGATCCTCGCGAAAGCGGCCTTCTTCGACGTCGCGCTTCAAATCAACGTTGGTCGCCGCAATGATGCGCACATCAACTCTGATAGTCTCCATGCCGCCCAGCCGCATGAACTCACGTTCTTGCATCACGCGCAGCAGCTTGGCCTGGGTCTCCAACGGAATGTTGCCGATTTCGTCGAAGAAGATGCTGCCTTTGTCGGCCAGGTCGAACAGGCCCTTCTTGGGATAGACCGCGCCGGTAAAGGCACCCTTGACGTGGCCGAAGAGGGTGGACTCGAGGAGGTCCGGCGGCAGATTGCCGGAATTCACGGTGACGAAGGATTTATCGGAACGCGCCGAGTTGCTGTGGATGGCACGCGCGACCAGTTCCTTGCCGGTGCCGCTCTCGCCCGTGATGAGAATCGTCGAGCGGCTTGGCGCCGCCTGGATAATCAGGTCGAAGACCTGTTTCATCCGCGGGCTCTTGCCGATGATGCCGGCAAACTTATGGTAGCGCGCCTGCAGATTCTGCTTGAGCGTGACGTTTTCGTCGACCAGCCGACGCCGCTCGACGGCATTGCGCAGCACCACCAGCACTTCGTCGTTCTTGAAGGGCTTCGTGATGTAATCGAAGGCGCCCTTCTTCATCGCGGCGATGGCGTTTTCCATCGACGCATATGCGGTGATCATGATCACCGGCAACTCTTCGTCCTGCTTGCGTAATTCGTCGAGCACGTGCAGACCGTCCACGCCTGGCATCATCATGTCGACGACAACGGCGTCAAAGGGCAGCGACTTGGCGAGGTCAAGCCCTTCGGAGCCGTTCGACGCAAGGCGAACGGTATAACCCTCGCGTACGAGTAGCGTCTCGAGGATTTCGCGCATGATTTCCTCGTCATCGATCACGAGGATGGAAGCGTTGCGGCGCATGGCGTTATCGAATGCCGTTATCGTGCCGCGGCCACCGGCTGGATTGCCGCGGTCCTGAATCGCAACGTAAACCGCGTGCCCTTGCCGGGCACACTGTCACAGGTAATCGCGCCGTCGTGCTCCTGGACGATGCCGTATGTGATTGACAAGCCGAGGCCTGTTCCCTGTCCAGTCGCCTTGGTCGTGAAAAACGGGTCGTAGATGCGGGCGAGGAATTCGGCCGGAATGCCGCTGCCGGTGTCGGAGACCTCGGCTATTGCGTGGTCGCCTTCGATACGTGTGGCGATCGTCATCCAGCCCCCACTCGGCATGGCGTCGCGCGCGTTCAGCAGCAGGTTCAAAAAGACCTGCTGCAGTTTGAACTCGTAGCCGTCGACAATGACCGGGCTGGCGTGGATCTCGCGGCGGATCTTGATGCTCCCCTTTTCCAGCTGATGCTCGAGCAAGGACAGGACGTCGCCGATGACGGTGTTGAGATTGACCGGAGCGCGCTCCGACGCTTCGGCAGCACTGGGTCGCGACAATGTGAGCAGGCCGTTGACGATGCGTGCGGCACGGAACGTTTGCTTCTCGATCTTTTCCAGCACCTTGGTACGCGGGTCGCCGGGGTCGGCCTGTTCGAGCAGCATCTGCGTATAACTCGAGATACCGGTAAGTGGTGTATTGACCTCGTGTGCCACACCGGCGGCCAGCAGGCCGAGCGACGCCATCTTCTCGGAAATACGGAGCTGCTCTTCCAACTGCACGCGCTCGGTGACGTCTTCGAGAATCACGATGGTGCCGGTCTGCCCGCCGGGGCCTACGACCGCCTGCAACGGCACCATCGTGACGTTGACGAGCACGGCGGTGGGGTCCGCCGTCCGCCTCGACTTCAACGGGACGCGAAACAAGGTCGTGCCGAGCGGCGACGCGTCGCGCGCCGCACGAAGCGCGCCGAGGAACTGGCCGTCGAACAACTGGTCAACCGGCAGGCCGAGGGCGTCCGCGCGCGTGACGCCGTAGAGCCCCTCGAGCGCCTGATTCCAGCGAATGACACGGTCGTCGATGCCGACCACCATCAGCCCGTCGTCAAGTGACTCGAGAATGTTCTCGTTGAAGGTGCGCAGACGGTCGAGCTCGGCTGCCTTCAGGTGCAGCTGGCGATACAGGCGGCCGTTTTCAATCGCCGTTGCCGCCTGTGCCGCGACCGCCGATAGCAGCCCGGTGTCTTCACTCGTCAGGGGTTCGCCGGTTTCGCGACGGCCAAGCGCGAACACCGCGTTGACACTGTCATTCGAGAGGCACGGAATCAGGTAGTAAATGCCGGAGTCTCGCCAGAGTTCTACTTCTTCGGCCGCAAATCGTCCCACCGCGAGGGGGTCGTCAAAACGCACGACGTGACCCGCGGCGAGCCGCGCGACGATGCTCGAGGCGCCATGCAGTCGTGGCGGCGCGGCGTCAAACCCTGCCGATCGGAGTAGTTCGAATTCGCCGCAGTCGCTCGCCAGCATCAGCGCCATGCGATCGACAACGAAGGTTTCCTTGACGCGGGAGACGAGCCGATCAGACAGGCGGCCCAGATCGAGGTCGCCGTTCAAGTCGCGCGCAAACGCCACGAGCGCGCGGCGGTAGTCATAGCGGTCGCGATAGAAGGCGCGGTCGATGGTCGACTGCACGGTGTCTTTCACCGGTTTAGCCAGCAGCACGACGATGATCGTCGCGAGAAACGCAATGAGCCAACGATGCTCGTCCTCACCCTGGATCACAAAGCCACCAGAGGTCCGCAGAATCACCAGGTAGATGGCCGCGATGGCAGCCAGCACCGCGGTGTACACCAGCAGGCGCTTGAGGATGACCTCCACGTCCATCAACCGGTAGCGGACGATGGCCGAGGCAAACGCCAGCGGGATGAAGGCCAGCGGAATCGCGGAGAGGTCCATTGGCAGCGAGGGCGTCACGCCCATCGCAAAAGGCACCGTGTACCCCACGGTGAATGGCATGACGCCGATCGCCGTGCCCCACACGATCCAACGAAGCTGGCGAGTGGCGGTCACCGAACGAACCCGGGCGAGCGCCCGAATCAGCACGCCGAGGCCAGCGGCCAGAAACAGCGTGAGGTGGACCAGCTCGAAGGTATCCAGCAGCTCGATGAGACGCACGAAGTACGAGGGTTCTACTCCCGCCCGCAACAGCGCGAGGATCCGCGTCGACGTCAGTACCGCGGCCGGCAGGTAAATCGTCGGCAGCCAGCGCGCGAGCTTGGCGGTAAAACGTTCGGACCGCGGCCGCTCGGGGAACACCAGCGTGAAATGCAGAAACAGCGGCGGCACCAGGGCGAGGGCGACAACATCGGCCCAGTAGAAAAACCAGTCGACCCGGTCGAAGCGGCCGGTGAACGAGAAGGTAAATGCCCCGAAGAACGCCACCGCCAGCCAGAAGAAATGCAGGGTGGCCTGGTCAAGCGGCCGGCGGGTGCGAACGGCGGCGCCCACGAGCAGCGTAAAGATCCCCACCGCCGCAAGGACGTAATACAGTGCGCCCGCGCCGCTTGGCAACGGCGCCATCGCCACCTCCGCGACCTCGCGCGTGCCCAGCCGTAAAAGCGTGTATTTGTGCCGATCGCCCGCGCGCGCAGCGAGCTGGATAGCAATGACTCGATTGCCGTCGGCGACCGGCTGGCCGTCAATGGCCAGCAGCACATCGCCGGGTTTGATTCCCGCCCGCGCGGCGGCGGAGTTTGCGGCCACTTCCGACGCGACCACTCCAGCGCTGCGCTCGATCCACAAGACCCCATCCTCGACCTCGTCCGACGTCGCACGCTGGGCGATGTTGGCGATGCCCATCGCCAACAGCACGAGTGCCGTCACGATCGGGAGCACAGAGCGCGGCCAGTCACGCCAGTCGGGCGCTGATGCGATCGGGCGATGGGCTAGTGAAGGGTCGAGCATCGACGCGTCAGAGGACGCCGCGGACTCAGCAAACCACATACCACGAAGCGATGACGCTCATCTCTGTTAAACGGCTGA
>JACCSI010000551.1 GCA_013813075.1 Acidobacteriota bacterium
CCCTCACGCAGAACGCGACCGCTGGCGCGCAGGACCGGCAGCACGCGGCGGACGAGCCGCCGCGGCCTCGGCGACGAATGACTCAGCCCAGGGCCACGCGCCGATCGGACATAATTTCCGCGTGACGACGTTACGTGGGGCTGTGTTGGCGGTTGGTTTAGCGATGCTGCCGGGGTGCACAGGCCGGCAGCCTGACTACGACGTTCTCATCCGTAATGGCCAGGTGTTCGACGGGTCCGGCACGCCTGGGGTGCTGACATCCATCGGCATCCGCGGCGATCGCATTGCTGCGATCGGCCCTCTCCCTGACGCCGCTGCGCGGACCACCATTGACGCAACCGGGCTCGCCATTGCTCCCGGGTTCATCAACATGCTGAGTTGGGCGGACGAGCCGCTGCTCGTCGATGGCCACTCGCAAAGCGACATCCGGCAAGGCGTCACGCTCGAAGTGTTCGGCGAAGGGTGGTCGATGGGCCCCCTCAACGACCGCATGAAGACCGAGCTGGTGGCAGGGCAAGCTGATCTGAAATTCGCCGTCGACTGGACCACACTCGGCGAGTATCTCGACGGCCTGGAACGCAGGGGTGTCTCGACCAACGTTGCGTCGTTTGTCGGCGCCACGACGCTGCGCATTCACGAGGTTGGCTACGACGATCGCGATCCGACGCCCGAACAGCTCGCGCGTATGACCGACCTCGTGCGCGCCGCCATGCGCGAAGGCGCGCTCGGCGTAGGGTCGTCGTTGATCTACGCGCCGGCCTTCTACGCCGAGACCCCGGAATTGGTGGCCTTGGCCAGAGCCGCCGGTGAATCCGGCGGGATATACATCTCACACATGCGCAGCGAGGGCGTCGGGTTGCTCGAAGCCATCGACGAGCTGATTCACATCGCGCGCGAGGCCAAGGTCCCCGCCGAGATTTATCACTTCAAAGCCGCGGGCCGCGGCAATTGGGATAAGACGGACGCCGCCATCGCGCGCGTCGAAGCAGCGCGCACGGAAGGGCTGCGCGTCACCGCCGACATCTACACGTATCCTGCGGGCGCCACGGGATTGAATGCGACGATGCCGCCGTGGGTCCAAGCGGGCGGGTACGAGCAATGGGTCGCCCGCCTGAAAGAACCTGCGACGCGCGTGCAAGTGAGGCGCGAGATGGCTACGCCTACCGACAAGTGGGAGAACTTCTTCACCGGCGCTGGTCCCGACGGCATCCTGTTATCCGGTTTCAAGAGCGACGCACTGAAGCCGCTGACCGGCAAGACCCTGGCGGAGGTCGCCCAGATGCGCGGGACGTCTGCGGAAGACACCGCGATGGACCTGGTCATCGAAGACGGCAGCCGCGTCGAGGCGGTCTACTTTCTGATGTCGGAAGACAACCTGCGGAAGAAGCTGCGGCTACCATGGGTCAGCTTTGCCTCCGACTCAGGATCGCTGGCGCCCAAACTGCCATTCCTGGCGTCGAATCCTCATCCGCGTGCGTATGGCAACTTCGCACGGTGGCTTGGCCGTTACGTGCGTGATGAGAAGATCGTCCCTCTCGAGGAGGCTATTCGACGGCTGTCGTCGCTGCCGGCCGCAAACCTCGGCCTCAAAGAACGCGGACGACTCGCGCCAGGACTCTACGCAGACGTGGTGGTGTTCAATGCCGCCACGATTCAGGACCACGCGACTTTTGAGAAGCCGCATCAGTATGCAACCGGCGTCGTTCATGTGTTCGTCAACGGCACCCAGGTGTCGAAGGACGGGGAGCACACGGGGGCCACGCCGGGCCGGGTCGTCCGCGGGCCTGGCTACCGCCCATGAGAGCCCTCTTTCTCGCGGCATCGAACAGCAAGTGGCTGCGCGAGCATGGCGTTCGCGCCGGCTTCGTGCGCCGGGCGGTTTCCACGTTCATGCCGGGCGAGACCTTCGACGAGATGCTGGTGGCGGCGCGCGCGCTGCCGGCCCAAGGGCTCGCCAGCGTGTTTACGCGGTTGGGTGAGAACGTGGCCGACCTGGCAGAGGCGCAAGCGGTGGCGGACCACTATGTCGATGGCATCAAACGGATCAGATTCCTGGGGTTGGCGTGCGAGCCGTCGGTCAAGCCGACCCAGCTCGGTCTCGACATCGACCGCGCCAGCGCCCGCGTGCATCTCCAGGCGATCGCGGCACAGGCACAGGCCGCCGGTCGTTACCTGTGGATTGACATGGAACAATCGTCGTACGTCGATGTCACGCTCGATCTGACGGAAGAACTTCGCGCGACGTACCCCGGCGTCGGTGTGTGTCTGCAGGCCTATCTGCATCGGACGCGGGCCGACCTGGTGCGCATGCTTCGCATTGGCGCCGGCGTCCGATTGGTCAAGGGCGCGTATCTCGAACCGCCCGCGGTGGCGCTGGCGCAGAAGAGCGACGTCGACGCGAACTACATCGGGCTTGGCCGCACCATGCTCGACGACCGGGCCCGCGGCGGCGGCTCGCGGATTGTCTTTGGCACCCACGACACCAAAATCATCGACCACCTGATTCGCCATGCACGCGCCACGCGCGTGCCGGCCGGCGACTACGAGTTCCACATGCTGTACGGCATTCAGCGCGGCGAGCAGGCGCGCCTGGCGGCCGCGCGCGAACACGTGCGCGTCCTGATCGCCTACGGAACCTATTGGTTCCCGTGGTACATGCGGCGGCTCGCCGAACGGCCCGCCAACGTGTGGTTCGTCGTGAAAAGCGTTTTTGATGGCGGGCGTCGGCGCTAGCCCCGCGGCGACTGACCGCGAAGCTTGGTCAGCTTGCGCGCCTCGTCCGACTTGATGCGCTCGATGTCGCGGCGATGGCCCTGCTCGATTTTGGCGCGCTCCTCCGGCTCGAACACGCTCATCAACTTCGACTTGTAAAGAATTTCCGCTTCAGCCGCCTTCGCCGAGTACACCCGCTTGACCTCGGCAATCTCGGCCTTCTGTTCCTGGCTGACCTCGCGTTCTTCGACGCCGGCCTCTGCGTCGCTGCGACGCAGCCGCTCCATGGCAATCTGGTAAGCGCTCTTCGGCGACTCGTCGCCCGTGTGTGATTCATCAGACATACTGGGATTGTGGATCTGACTGAAGAGCAAGTCTATGCGCGTGTTGGCGAAGAAGGGTTCGCCCGGCTGGTCCGCGCGTTCTATGCCCAGGTGCCGGGCGACGACATTCTCGGTCCGATGTATCCGCCGGCTGATCTGGACGGCGCAGAGATTCGACTGCGCGATTTTCTCGTTGGCCGGTTCGGCGGTCCACCCCGCTATGTCGAGCAGCGCGGCCATCCGCGGCTGCGGATGCGGCACATGCCGTTTGCCATCGACCAGCGCGCCCGGGACCGATGGATGGTCCTCATGGAGAACGCACTCGACGAAGCACGGTTGCCGCACGACGTCACCGCGCTGATGCGCGAGTTTCTTGACGGCGTGGCGACGTTCATGATTAACCGGACATGAACGCCGCTCGACGCACGGGGACTAGGCCAGCTGAATCGCACGCCGCCAGATGGCGTTGTTTTCCCAGTTCGTCTTCTTCATGTCGAGCGCGACCGGTTGCGTGCGGCCGAGCGTGTCGGTGG
>JACCSI010000557.1 GCA_013813075.1 Acidobacteriota bacterium
GAGCAGGCCCGACGCGTCGACTTTCAGCTTGCCGCCTTCCCCGCTGCGCAGTCGGGCGGCCAGGGCGCGCTCGGTTCCGTAGACCTGCGACGCGTCCCACCAATGGCTATTCTGGTTCATGTAGGCGGGAGGTCGCGTCGAGCCCTGTGGTGCGGCATCCGGAATCGACCGTCCTACCGTCATCGGGGGAGAGGCCCAGTCGTCGCCCGGCGCCAGCGGAATCTCAATGCCGTCGGTGGGCGGCGCCGTCTTGTGGACGAACCAGTCGTGCACCATGAACTGGATCCACGACGCGGCCATCAGGTTGAGGACGGTGGCTGGCTTGAACTCCTCGCGCGTCATCAAGTCGCGGCTGACCACGCGAGGGCTCGGCGTCAGCAGATCCGCCGTCTTCGGAAAGACGTGCTCGAGCGGAAAGTTGCGCCCGAACCGGGCACCGACGCTGCCCATCTTCGGAGAGTGCAGGTCGTTATGGGTGCCCTCGAGCGTCCGCTCGTCGCGCAGCGCCGGGTCGAGGTCGGGCGGGATGTCCTGTTTGGCGAACGGCGGCTCCTCCGTATCGTGCAGATTTTTCTGGCGTAGCGTGTTGCGCAACTCGACCAGCCGCGGCATGGCAAGCAGTCGCGGCAATTCGTACCACGGCCGGCGCTGCAGAAAGCCGCCGAGTCGCTGGAGCAGGTTGTCTGCCATGACAGTCTCCGTGCCGGACGTGCGTGCCGGCTCGCGTATCTGACAAACATTGCGGGGCGGTGTCAAGCACGGAAATCAAATGATGTCCGTTCGAGCCGCCAGCACTTCACTGGGCAGGCCGCCAAGCCGGCGCCGGCGGCGTGTCAGCGCAAGTGTGCCTGACACCACCGCTCCAACACCATCAGTGGCAAGAGGGTGTGTGCGTGGTTTTCGCGCCCGGCGACGTGGCTTTCGACCAGGCGGGTCACTTCGGCCGGTTGAAACAGACCGCGTGCGGTAACGCTGCCTGGCGCCAGTAACGAGCGCATCAACGGCTCGAGCTCGCGACGCAGCCAGTTCTTCATCGGAATGCTGAAGCCCTCCTTCTTCCTCGTGAGGATCCGCTCCGGCAGCACGCCGCGGAGAGCCTGCTTCAGAATCCACTTGCGCTCACCGTTGCGGATCTTCAGATGGCCCGGCATCGAGAAGGCCAGTTCCATCACGTCGGCGTCGAGAAACGGTGCGCGGGTCTCGAGCGATGTCGCCATGCTCATGCGATCGACTTTCACGAGGATGTCGTCTGCAAGATAGAGCGACAGGTCTGCATATAACTGGCGGTTGAGCAGATCGTCATGTCCGAAACGCTTCAGCACATCTCGCACCGGACGGTACACGTCGGAACCGGCCAGTGCGGCGCGCAAGGACGTCCCGTATAATCGACGCTTTTGTCGAGGACTCAAGTACACCATCCAGCGGTAGTGGCCCAGATCCCGGGGGGCTTGCGTTGCCCCAAGCGTGAAACGCTTGAACTTGTTGATCAGCCCCTTCTTTTTCCCCGTCGGTGGCAGGGCAGCCGCGACTGCCGCGGCCGCCGGCAACAGCGCGTCGCCCATCCACGCCAACCGGCTGGCCAGTGCCTGCGCCTCGTAGGCGTCGTACCCCCCGAACAGTTCGTCGCCGCCGTCACCGGAGAGTGCCACGGTGACATGCTCACGCGCCAGTTGCGACAGCAGATACGTCGGGAACAGCGAGACGTCGGCAAACGGCTCGTCGAGGTGCACGACCAGCTTCTCGAACAGTTCATTCAGATTCGGCGACACCGTACGCTCACGATGATTGGTGTCGAAAAGAGCCGCCACTTCACGCGCGTACGGCAGTTCGTTGTAAGTGCCGTTCTCGAAGCCGATGCTGAAGCTGTTGACAGGCTGCGACGACACCTCGCTCATGAACGCGACGATACTGCTGGAATCGACGCCGCCGGACAGAAACGCGCCAAGCGGCACCTCCGCCATCATCTGGCTGGCGGTCGCCTTGCGCAGCACTGCCCTTACGGCATCGGCCGCATCGTGGTCTTTCCACACCCGCGGCTGCACAGCCGCGGCGTCCCAGTAACGGCGCACGGTGACTTCCCCGTCTCGATACGTCAGGTAGTGGGCCGGCGGCAGCTTGTAGACGCCCTTGAGGATTGTCCGCGGCGCGAGCACGTACTCGTAGGTCAGGAACTCGTCGACGGCGTCGGGGTCGAGCTCGCGCGAGACCTCCGGTCGCACCAACAGCGCCTTGACTTCGGACGCGAGCAACAGGCCGCGCGACGTTTTCGTCCAGTACAGTGGCTTCTCGCCGGCACGATCCCGTGCGGCGAACAGTGTGCGCGTGCGTCCATCCCACAGCGCCAGCGCAAACATGCCACGCAAGCGCGTGAGAAACTCGGCGCCCCACTGCTCGTAGGCGTGCACGAGCACCTCGATGTCGGAGCGGCTGCGGAACGCATGGCCAAGCGCCGCGAGTTCGTCCCGAATGGCAGTGAAGTTATAAATCTCGCCGTTGGCGACGAGCTGGATCTCGTCGGACTCGTTACTGAACGGCTGCTGCCCCCCCACAACGTCGACGATAGACAAACGCCGCATGCCCAGACCGACACCGGCCATGGTCACACGCCCCTCGTCGTCCGGGCCGCGATGCACGAGCATCCGGACCATGCGCGAGAGCTCTTCGGCGAGCACAGGGCGGGCCAAATCTGATTCGACGATGCCGACGATTCCGCACATATTGTTCGCGCCGACGTCAGGCGGGCGTGGGGGTGGCTGGTGACGCCACGAGTCCCAGTGGCGGGGTTAACGCCCGCGCTGTCCTTCCGGCAAGTCGGAACCGGCGTTTACCGGGTCACCTCGCCGGTCGCGGATGACCTTGGCAGGAATTCCGGTGGCAATGGCGAACTCCGGAATCTCGCCGACTACCACGGCGCCGGCCCCGATGATCGCGTCCCGGCCGACCTGGGACCCATCAGTCACAACGACGTGGGTGCCGAGCCAGACGTTGTCGCCGACGTCAATGCCCCGCGCGGTGCGACCCTGTTCGAGCACTGGGATGTCAACGCGATCGTAAAGGTGATCACCGCCGACAAGGTAGGTGTACGCGGCCATCAGAATGCGCTTGCCGACGCGCACGCGCGACGCCGAGA
>JACCSI010000582.1 GCA_013813075.1 Acidobacteriota bacterium
ACGGCGATCGCTGCTGCGTATATGAACATCCCGTTGGCTCACACCATGGGCGGGGAGGTCACCGGCACGATCGACGAGAGCATCCGGCACGCCGTGACCAAGCTTGCGCATGTGCACTTCCCGGCCAATAAGCTGGCGGCGGAGCGCATCCTTAAAATGGGCGAATCTCCTGAAACCGTCCACGTGGTCGGCTGTCCCCGCATCGACCTCGTCGCCGAGATCCTCCGGACCGATGCAACCGACGGGCTGCAGGCTTTCATGGATCGGGAAGGCGTCGGCGTGCCCATTGACATCAACAAGCCGTTTCTCCTGGTGTCACAGCATCCGGTGACGACGGAGTACGGTGCCGGAGAACGTCAGATTGAGGAAACGCTCGAAGCCTTGCAGCTGCTCAAGATGCCGACCATCATGCTGTGGCCCAACGTCGACGCCGGTTCGGAAGACGTGGCGCGCGGGATGCGCAAGTTTCGCGAAAAGCACCACCCCAACATCCACTTCTACAAGAACTTTCCCGTCGAGATGTTCATCCGTCTGATCGACCGCGCGGCCGTTCTGATCGGCAATTCGAGCGCGCACATCCGCGAGGGCGAGTTCATCGGGGCGCCGGCGGTCAACATCGGCTCGCGCCAGGCCGGCCGCGAGCGTGGCGCCAACATCATGGACGTCGGCTATGACCGTCACGAGATTGTCGAGGCGGTGAGACGGCAACTCGCCCACGGCCGTTATCCCAGTCAACACATCTACGGTGATGGCCAGGCAGGGCCGCGCATTGCGGACATTCTCGCGACTGGTGTGCTGCGCGTGCAGAAGCAGTTGATTTACTAGTGGTCACGCTCGGGGTGATTCCTGCACGCGGCGGTTCCAAGGGAGTCCCACGAAAGAACCTCGCACTCCTTGGCGGCCGTCCATTGATCGCCTGGACGTGTGAAGCCGCACGCGCGAGTCGGCGCCTTCACCGAGTGGTGTTGAGCTCCGATGACGACGAGATCACCGCCGCGGCGGCGGCATGCGGCGTGACCGCACCGTATCCGCGCCCCGCCGCGCTCGCAGGAGACGACGCGCAAATCCTGGACGTGCTGGTGGATTTGTTGACGACGATGGATCGGATCGAGGGCTACCGACCAGACGTCGTCGTGTTGCTCCAGCCGACGTCGCCACTTCGTAACGCGCAGCATATTGACGATGCGGTGACGTTGCTCGACGAGACCGGCGCAGACAGCGTCGTCACGGTTGTGCGCGTGCCGCATCAGTTCAACCCCGTGTCGGTCCTGACGATGGAAGATAGGCGCCTGCGAGCGTTCATGCCGGGCCCGACTTTGACGCGAAGGCAGGACAAACCAGAAGTGTTTGCACGCAACGGTCCCGCCGTGCTCGCCACCCGACGCGAGGTGCTCGAGTCTGGGCGCCCGTATGGTGACGATGTGCGGGGCCTCGAGATGAGCGCGCAGGAGTCAGTCGACATCGACGAGCCGTTCGATCTGGAACTTGCGGCGTGGTGGTTCGAGCGAAAGGGCAGTCACGCGCGCGAATGAAGATCCTGTTCCTCGCCCGCCATTTTGGCTACCTGCGTAACTACGAGTCGGTGATCGCCGCGCTGGCCTCGCGCGGCCACACGCTGCACCTGGCGGCCGATCGCGACGAGGCGATCGGCGGTCGTGATCTGGTACAGCGTCTCGCCAAGCAGCATCCGGATCAGATCACGGTCGGGTGGACGCCGGACCGCGAAGGCGATGATTGGTTGTGGCTGGCCACGAAGTTTCGACTGGCGCAGGACTTTCTGCGGTATCTCGACCCGATCTACGACAACGCGACGCATTTGCGTCGGCGTGCGGAAGAGCGCACGCCCACTGCCGTCCTTGGCCTCATCCGCGTTCTCGGTATTGGAACGGGTGTCGGCCGGCGCGTCATGGCGGGCACGCTGGATATCCTGGAGCGTGCGGTCCCGCGTCATCCCGCGCTCGATACCTTCATTCGCGATCAGGCCCCGGACGTCGTCCTGATCACGCCACTCGTCGATCTCGGGTCTCCCCAACTTGACCATCTCAAGAGTGCGCGCGCTCAGGGGTTGCGCACTGTGCTCTGCGTCGGCAGCTGGGATCATCTGTCAAGCAAGTCGTTGATCCGCATCCCGCCTGACCGGGTGACGGTCTGGAACGACACGCAGCGTGCAGAAGCGGTCGACCTGCATCACCTGTCGGCGGAGCGTGTGGTTGTGACGGGGGCGCAATGCTTCGACCACTGGTTTGGCCGGCAGCCCAGTCGCTCTCGAGAGGAGTTCTGCAGGGAACTCGGCCTCCCCGTCGACCGGGCGTTCATCCTCTGGCTGGCCTCGTCATTGTTCCGTGGGTCGAAGCCCGAGGCAGAGCTGGTCGAGGAATGGATTCGGCGGCTCCGCGGGTCGGCCGATCCGCAATTGCGCTCGTTGGCGGTCGTTGTGCGGCCGCATCCTGCGCGGCTCGATGAATGGCGTCACGTCGACCTGTCGTTGTTCGACGATGTGGTGCGGCGTGGCGGAAACCCGATTGAAGAAGGCGCGAAGAACGATTACTTCGACTCGATGTCTCACGCGGCCGCGGTCGTCGGGCTCAACACCAGTGCCATGCTGGAGGCGGGAATTGTCGGGCGCCCAGTGCTGTCGATCGTGCTCGACGACTACAAGCGCAACCAAGAGGGGACGCTCCATTGGCGCTACCTGCAGGAGGTTGGAGGCGGACTGCTGCATGTTGCGCATGGGTTCGACGAACATTTCGTGCAGCTCAAGGCTGCGATCAACGACCCGCATGCGGCGGCTGACCGGAGCCGCAAGTTCGTGGAAGCGTTCATTCGGCCGTTCGGGCTGGATGTTGCCGCGACACCGCGCTTTGTTCAGGCGATTGAGGCGTTAGCGGCCGTGCCCGCCCCCCGACCCCACCGTGCCGGCGTCGCGACCTTTTTCGGACGACCGTTGCTGCTGCCGCTAATCGGCCTGCGGAAGCTCCGTGCCGGCACGATTCGTCGCGGCAAGCAGTGGCGACGCGCGAGGAAGCGGTTGACCGAGCAGAGTCGTCGGACGCTCCGTACTGGCCTCAAGCAGCTCGTTCTGAAGCGTGTGCGGACCGAGGAGCCAAAGCTGATCCTGCCCAAACCCGAGCGCTTGCGCCTGCGCGCGCAAAGCATGTTCGACAAAGTCGAAGAGGTCGAAGACACGAAAGAAGCGCTGATGCGCCTGTCCCGTTCGAGTCGGCCCATCCTGGTTGGCCCATGGCTGACAGAGACCGGGTTCGAGCTGCTGTATTGGATCCCGTTCCTCCACTGGGCCAAGACGTTCGGCAATCTTCGCGATGATCGGCTTGTGGTCGTGTCACGAGGCAACACCACGTCGTGGTATCAGCACCTGACGACGAACTATGTCGACGTGTTCGATTTCTTCACGCAGGACGAGTTCCGTGAGCGCAATGACCAACGCATCGAACAGCAAGGTGGTCAGCTGAAACATGTCGACGTGACAGACTTCGACAAAGACATTCTGGAGCGTGTTCAACAGAGCCGCGGCGGGCCCGACCTCGAAATGATTCATCCCTCCCTGATGTACAACCTGTTTCGCATCTTCTGGCGGCTGCAAGCCTCCGTCGGGCTGGTCCAGGGGTACACGCTGCATCGCAAGCTCGAGGCGCCACCGCTCGGAACATTGGCCGCGTCGCTGCCGAAGGAGTACATCGCGGTGCGTTTCTACACGAACCGCGGATTCCCGGACACGCCGCGCAATCGCGCGTTCGTGAGCTCGTACCTTTCACAGCTTGCTGAGTCGAGCGAGATCGTCGTGCTCAACACCGGGCTGCGGCTGGACGATCACACCGATTTCACCAGCGCCACCCGCGGCCGGATCCACACCGTCGAGCATCTGATGGATGCGCGAAACAACCTCGATACGCAAACCCGCATCATTGGCGGCGCCAAAGCGTTCATCGGCACCTACGGCGGCTTTGCCTACCTGGCACCGTTGATGGGCGTGCCGACGCTGTCGTTTTACTCGGATCCGACCGGCTTCCGGATTGATCACCTGGAGATCGCCAAGCGCGCCTACACGGACCTCAACTCCGCGTCATTTCTGGCGCTCGATGTCCGTGACGTCGACGTGCTTCGGATTGCCCTCGGCGTCGGGGAGGGGCTGCTGCACGCGCCGCCCAAATGACGCTGCTTTTTTGCCTCGATCGTGAAGCCACTCTCGAACGATTACAGCCTGTCGTCGCTGTGACGTGCGAGCACGGGCATGCGGTCCAGGTGTGGGTCGACACGTTCGCGGACGGGTCCGCGGTTGCACGAGCGCAGGCCGCCGGCGCGCAAGTGCGGTTGACTCCGCGCGCGGCCAGCGAACATTGGCGAGCCGTCATGCTTCGCGTGTGGTCCTCGCGGGACTATATGCGGACGCTCCATCGCGAGTGGTCGGCAGTGCCGCACGAGCGGCATGCGGCAAAATCCGCCGCGCCGCCTGGCTTTGCGGCGCTCGTTGAACGAACACCGCTGAGATTCGGCCCGGCGCGACGCGGCGTCGACGCGCTGCTGGGTCTGCTCGAGCAATCGGCGCCGGTGTCGATGTCTCTGGAGCGCGACCTCCGCCGGGTTGCGCCCGACGTCGTTGTCATCAGCCCCGGGCTTCGGTGGGGTTATGCGCAAGGCGACTACCTGTTTGCAGTCGCGACGCTGGGCATCCGCTCCGCCGTGATGACTGACGGTGCGGCCGAGGTGCGAAACGGGCCGCTGCTGCGACCCCGCCCCAGCAAGCTGTTCGTCTGGAACAACGACGAAGCCGCGGCCGCGGTGGCGCGCGACCCGAGGTTGTCGAATCGTGTGGTGGTGAGCGGTGCTGTATCGATGACGCAGTGGGAGCAATCGGTCACCCACGATCGCCGCGCGGCCGTGCGCCAGCACATCGGCCTAGGCGATGAAGACGCATACGTCCTGTACGTGGGCAGCGACCTTGGCAAGATGTCGGTCGGGGAACCCCAGATTGCGGCGCGCCTGGAGAGCGCGATTGCGGACGCCTTCGGGGCCGGCAGACTCAAGATGCTGGTGCGGCCGCACCCAGAGTTCAAGAGCGTCTGGGAGGTGCCGGAGTCTCACGTGTCTGCCGATCTGGGTGCGCTCGTCGCCGAAGCGATGGCGGTCGTCGGTGTCCGGACCCGACTTCTTGCGGAAGCGGCGATTGCCGGGCGCCCAGTTGTTATCCTTGACCTGCCGGACTTCAACCGCGACGGTAGTGCGACGCGACTTCAACCTCTCCTCGAAGAACTACCGCGCGCCGGATCGATCGATGAGGCCGTTCGTCACGTCAAGGACGCACTCAGTGGCCCACGTGCCGGCACTGTTCCTGAGAGGGTCTGGCGTCCCAACGGCGATCCGGTTCACGTCACGATCGCGGCGCTCGAGCAACTCGGCAGCGAAGCAGCGCCAGCACGGCGACGTGCTGGCTTCGCTCTTACCGCGAGGCCGGTGGTGTGGGCACCCGTGGCCGTACGGCAGGCCGCGTCGGCAGGCCGAAGGTGGAGCAAAGACAGCAAGCGTGCGGTCCGGAAACTGAAAGACAGAACGAGCAGGCAATTTCGTCGACGTCTGCGCACGATCAGCGAGCAACGTCTGGCGATGCGTGCCTTCGTGCTGGGTACAGGAGAAGATCTCGAAGTTCTGGAGCTCGAGGCCGCGCGGGTCGCTCGCGAGACCATCACGGACATCGCACGCCGCGGGGGACCGATCATCGTCGGCCCGTGGCTCAGTGAAGCGGGTTTCGAGCTGCTCTACTGGATTCCATTTGTGCGATGGGCAAAGACATACGGCAACATTCGCGAAGATCGCCTGATCGTGCTGTCACGCGGCGGTGCGCAGCCCTGGTATGCGGACGTCGCGAGTCGGTATGTCGATCTCCTGTCGCTGTACAGCGTCGACGAGTTTCGCGAGAAGAATGAAGCACGCATCGTGACGCAGGGCGGACAGAAGCAGCGCGGGCGCGCTGACTTCGAACGCGAAATTATCGAGCGCGCGTCGTACGCGGTGGGGGTGAAGAAGGCGCAGTGGCTGCACCCATCTCTGATGTACAACCTGTTTAACCTGTTCTGGATGCAGCGTGCGCCGGCGTCATTGGTTCAGCAGTTTACCGTCCACCGCAAGCTGCCAGTGCCCGACGTCGAATTACCGGCCGAATTGCCGCCCAAGTTCGTGGCCGCCAAGTTTTACACGAACGCGAGCTTCCCCGACTCCGCTGACAATCGGCACTTCGTGAGTCACGTGCTGCGGCAATTGACGGCGCAGCATGATGTTGTGCTGCTGAATACAGGTATCGCGTTCGACGATCACGGCGAGTTCACACCGGCAGAGTCCGCGCGTTTGTACCAAGTCGCGCATCGTTTGTCGCCCGGAGACAACTTGCGCCTGCAAACGAGAATCGTCGCTGCGGCTGATGCGTACGTCGGCACCTACGGAGGGTTCTCGTACTTGGCGCCGTTGTGCGGCGTCAACGCCCTCACGTTTTTCAGCGAGCCGTCGGCATTTCGTCACGATCATCTTGATGTCGCCAGACGGGTGTTCGAGGAAATCGAAGGCGGGCGGTTTATCGCCGCCCGCACCGGCGAGCTGCAATTTCTTCAAACGGTGCTCGGCACCCCAGCTGCGGCGCGCGTCAGTGCGGCCGCAGGGTCGCGGTGATCCCGCGGGAGTCGTTACGTGTCTAGTTGGCCGCAATCGTTTAGGAAGGGCCGCTGCTATGTCATCGGCGAAGTGGCACTCACACACGACGGCAGCCTTGGACTCGCGCACGCGTTTGTCGACGCGATCGCGACGACAGGCGCGGATGCCGTGAAATTTCAGACGCACATCGCCACCGCCGAAAGTACTCCCGGCGAACCCTTCCGTGTGCAGTTCAGCAAACAAGATACGTCCCGGTATGACTACTGGGTGCGGACCTCGTTCTCGACCGAGCAATGGCAAGAGTTGGCCGACCACACGCGTAAAGCAGGGCTCGACTTCATCAGCTCACCGTTTTCGCTGGAGGCTGTGACGCTGCTGGATCGTGCCGGCGTGGCGTTGTGGAAGGTGGCATCGGGAGAAGTCAGTAATGTTTCCCTGCTTGACGCCATGACGCAGACCTCCCGGCCGGTGCTGCTGTCGAGCGGCATGAGCCCGTTCG